>DASTFK010000400.1:0-5737 GCA_035719945.1 Nitrospira sp. | reverse complement strand
AGGGCGGGATTGCCAATATGCGGTATTCAATCAGCACCACCGCGAAATACGGCGATGTGACCCGAGGGCCCCGCGTCGTGACGGAACAGACCAAGCAGGAAATGAAGAAAATTCTCGCCGAAATACAGCAGGGCCAGTTTGCCAAGGAATGGGTGTTGGAAAACCAGGCCAATCGTCCGGTCTACAACGCCCTGCTGGCCAAAGGCGAAGCGCATCCCATCGAGGCCGTTGGAGCTAAGCTACGCGCCATGATGCCGTGGCTGAAGAAGGACCAACTGGTCGACAAGAACAAGAACTAAGGAGCAGCGATCGGCGATCAGCGGTCTGTCCTGGACCGCAAGCGTTACGGAATTCAGCAGATTGCCGGTAGCTGATGGCAGAGAAGTGGCGGATCGTGCCGTGGGCGTGCCTTTTGCCAAGGAAGGATTTCCCTTCATTGGCGTGGCCGCCGGCATTACACTGATCGCAGCATGGCTGGGATGGATCCCCGTCGCCGTCGCGGCGGCAATCCTGACCCTCTTCGTGTCGTGGTTCTTCCGCAATCCGCCACGGGTGATTCCTCAAGGACCGAGACTCGTCGTATCTCCCGGGGACGGCAAGGTGCTTGCGGTGGAGGAAGAATTCGAGCCTCGCTACCTCAAGGAACGTGCGGTGCGGGTCTCCATTTTCTTGAACGTGTTCGATGTGCACATCAATCGGATTCCCTGCGACGGGATCATCGAAAACGTGCAGTATCAACCCGGGTTGTTTTTGGTGGCCAGTAACCCGCACGCGACGTTGCAGAACGAACAGAATGCCGTGATGATCAAAACGGTGGAAGGCGCCAAAGTCCTGTGCGTGCAGGTCGCGGGATTAATCGCCAGACGCATTGTCTGGTGGGTGAATCCGAAAGACCGGGCGGTGCGTGGAGAGCGTTATGGGCTCATTAGATTTGGGTCTCGAATGGACACATATGTGCCGGTCGGGACGGCAATCAGGATCACGGTCGGTGACCGGGTCAAGGGCGGAGAGACAATTCTAGGAGAATTACGATGAAAGGCACAGCACTGAGACAATCCTTCGCGAAGGGCGGCAAGCGGCGCAAGGCCGCGATGCATCTCATTCCCAATCTGCTTACGACGGGTAATCTCTTTTGCGGCGTCTTCGCCATCTTGTCCGTATTCAATGCCAACTATTTGGCAGCGGCGGTTGCCATTTTGGTGGCGATGGTGTTCGATGTCTTGGACGGGAAATCGGCAAGGATGACGAATAGCACCAGCCACTTCGGCCTTGAGTACGATTCTCTCTCTGATGTCGTCTCGTTCGGAGTTGCGCCGGGTCTCTTGCTCTATTCCTGGGCGTTGAGCGGGCAGGGGACGTTTGGTGTGGCTGTGATGTTTGCGTATGTGGCGATGGGTGCGGTCAGGCTCGCTCGATTCAATGCGACTGCGACCCTCTCGGACGGCAAATATTTTACCGGTCTGGCCATTCCTGCGGCGGCCGGCGTGGTCGCCTCGATGGTGATTTTTGATCACTACATCGTCCGGGTCGGGGCCGAGGTCAAGCCGATGGCCGTGCTGATCGTGACCCTCCTGCTCTCGTTTTTGATGGTCAGCACGATCAAGTATCGCAGTTTCAAGGACTTGAAATTTCGGGGCCGACAGCATATCACCTATCTGGTCTGGGGCATTCTTGCTCTGGTGCTAGTAGCGGCCTGGCCAGAAGTTATGCTATTTGTCATGTTCGCTGGCTATGCGCTGTTGGGGCCGATTGAGCGTGTCGTCGGGATGTTGGCCAAGTTGGCGGAAAAACCAAAGAGAGAGCAGCCGGTCAGCGAACAAAGATTTTAACGGCAACGACGAGGAGTAGTAAACAGCGGTTCGGGAAAAAGAATGCTGAAAGCGGTCATCTAGCAATGCCGCTGTCTGTAACATTCTTCAGAGAGCTGGCGGGTGGTGCAAGCCAGTCCGAGACCCTGTTGAACTCGCCTCTGAGCCGAATCCGTGAAACGAGAGTAATGGATTCCGATTCGCCCTCGTGACGGGCCGAATGAAGGGTGGGGAATGGCCCAACGGTCGTTCAACACCGAATCGGGGTGGTACCACGAAGCGCCTCAAGCCTTCGTCCCTGAACACAAGACAGGGATGAGGGCTTTTGTGTTTTTGGATACAGAAGGGGTGACACGATGACGCGCATGATCAGAATCTTCGATACGACGTTGCGGGATGGGGAACAATCACCTGGCGCCAGCATGAACGTGGAGGAGAAAGTGATGGTCGCCAAGCAGCTGGCGCGGCTCGGCGTCGACATCATTGAGGCAGGCTTCGCGTACAGCTCCCCGGGCGATTTCGAGGCCGTCCGGCGCATCGCGCAGGAGGTCGAAGGCCCGACGATCTGCAGTCTGGCCCGGGCACGCCCTGAGGACGTCGATCGGGCGTGGGAGGCCTTGAAGGGTGCGCCCAAGGTTCGCATCCACACGTTTCTTTCGACGTCGGACATCCATTTGAAGCATCAGTTCCGGATGACTCGCGACGAAGCCAAAAAGCGCGCCGTGGAGATGGTGCAGCGGGCCAGAGGATACGTGGACGACGTGGAATTCTCGCCGATGGATGCCAGCCGTTCGGACACTGCCTATCTCTACGAAGTCATCGAGGCGGTCATCAGCGCCGGCGCAGGCACGGTCAACATTCCGGATACCGTGGGTTATGCGATTCCCCAGGAGTTTGGCAAGCTGATCAGAGGGATCCGCGAACATGTGCCGAACAGCGGCAAGGCGGTCATCTCGGTGCACTGCCACAATGATCTCGGATTGGCAGTGGCCAATAGTCTCGCGGCGGTCATCGAAGGGGCGGGCCAAGTCGAGTGCACCATCAATGGGATCGGCGAACGGGCGGGCAATACGTCGTTGGAAGAGATCGCCATGGGATTGCGGACCCGCAAGGACTTGTATCAGGCCGACACCAAGATTCACACGGAAGAGATCTCGAAGACGAGCCGGTTGGTCAGCAAGATCACCGGGATGGTCGTGCAACCGAACAAGGCCATCGTGGGAGCGAACGCATTTGCCCACACGTCCGGCATTCACCAGGACGGGCTGCTGAAGGACAAAACGACCTACGAAATCATGCGGCCGGAGTCAATCGGCTTGGTGGAAAGCAAGATGGTGATGGGCAAACTATCCGGACGTCATGCCTTCCGCCAGCGGCTCGAGGAACTGGGCTACAAGCTGGCCGACGAGGAAATCAATCACGCGTTCGAACGCTTCAAGAAACTCGCCGATCACAAGAAGGAGATCTATGAAGAGGATCTTGAAGTGATCGTGTCGGAAGAACTGGCCAAAATGGCCGACCGCATTACGCTGAAGTCCTTTAGCGTAAAGAGCGGTACGGATCAAGTGCCGACTGCCACCGTCGAGTTGGAAATCGACGGGAAGGCCATCAGCCAGACAGGGACCGGGGACGGACCGGTGGACGCCGTCTATCGGACAATCGCCGCGATCACCCAGACCAAGAGCAAGCTGCTCATGTACGTGGTCAAGGCGATTACCGGAGGGACCGATGCGCAGGGAGAGGTCTCTGTCCGCGTGCAGGAGGATGGGCGGACCGTTTCAGGCCACGGCGCCGATACCGACATCATCATGGCTTCGGCGCGCGCCTATCTAAGCGCCCTCAACAAGCTGGCGTACCTGGCGGCGAAGCAGGCGCAGGGCGAGCAGAAGGTGAACTTGATCTGAGTATCCCCCCCACGGTACAGTCCTCTCTTCATTTGGCGCTGTCCTGTGGCGGAAGGGAATGGCTCAGTGTTCAAAGTCAGAGCCTCTGATCGTCCCCAATTCCTTGCCGGCGACCATACGCGGCTTCGAGAAGTCCTTCATCCAGCCCAGCACCCGCTGAAACTGGGATACAGCCTCGCTCATGGGATCTTGGGGCCCGGTCAGCGCTCGAAGTGGCATGTGTTGGACTCCTCGGAGGTCTATTATTTCCTCGCCGGACAGGGAAGGTTCATGATTGACCATGAAGTCACGAGTGTGGAACCCGGCACCACCGTCTACGTGCCGCCTGGGGGCAGGCAATCATTGGAGAATACCGGCAGTCAGGATATCGAATTTCTCTGTCTGGTTGATCCGGCCTGGAAGGCAGAGGACGAACGCATTTTAGAGTGACGGCTGTGGTGACCCAGATCCTGTGTTAGAGGGAGGCGAGGAACGTGAAGGCAAAAATCGCAGTCTTGGCAGGTGATGGCGTAGGCCGTGAAATTGTGCCAGAAGCGGTCAAGGTCTTGAAAGCCGTCGCTGAAAAATGCGGGCATACGTTCGGCTTTACACAAGGCGACATCGGCGGACAAGCCATCGATAAGGTCGGCGTGCCGCTGCCTCAAGACACCTTGAGCTTGGCCAAGCAAAGCGACGCCGTGCTGCTGGGCGCGGTCGGGGGACCCAAGTGGGAAGGACTGGAGTACAGTTTGAGGCCCGAGCGCGCGCTGCTGGGCATCCGCGAAGCCCTTGGACTGTATGCAAATTTGCGGCCGGCCAAGCTGTACCCCAATTTGGCCGATGCCTCGACCTTGAAAAAAGAAGTCGTGGAAGGCATCGACATCCTGGTGGTTCGCGAGTTGACCGGCGGGATCTACTTCGGCAAACCGAAGGGCATCGAGAAATTGCCAAACGGGAGCGAGCGCGGCACCAATACCGAGGTGTATACGACAGAGGAAATTCGCCGGATCGCCGTCGTCGCCTTTGAAGCCGCTCGCAGGCGTCGGAAGAAGGTTGTCTCGGTCGACAAGGCGAATGTGTTGGAATCTTCAGAGTTGTGGCGACGCATCGTCACCGGCGTGCACAAAGACTACCCCGACGTGGAGCTCGGGCATATGTATGTGGACAACGCGGCGATGCAGCTGGTGCGCAATCCCCGCCAGTTCGACGTCATGCTCTGTAACAACATGTTCGGGGATATCCTGAGCGACGAAGCCGCGATGCTGACCGGCTCGATCGGCATGCTGCCTTCCGCCAGCCTCGGCGCACAAGTGGGACTCTTTGAGCCGATTCATGGAAGCGCGCCCGACATTGCCGGGAAAAATATCGCCAATCCTATCGCGACGATCGCATCAGCGGCCATGATGCTGTCCTTTGGGTTCAAACTCGACAAGGAAGCGGAACTGGTCGAGCAGGCGATCGTCAAGACGCTGGATCTCGGCTACCGGACCAAGGACATCCAGAGTCCCGGCATGCGCGTCGTTGGAACCACCGAGATGGGTGACGCCATCGTGCGAAGTCTTGGATGATGCCATGAACATCGATACCCGGCTTGGCACAATGCGAAGCGTGGCCGGCAACGGGATACCTGGATTCTCCGGGGACGGCGGCCCCGCCCTCGCCGCCTCTCTGAATGAACCGAAAAACCTGTGTCTCGACGGTCACGGGAATCTGCTCATCGCCGATTCCGAAAACCATGTCATACGCAAGGTTGATCGGCTGAGCGGCACCATCCAGACGGTCGCTGGAGGGTCCGCAATGCCGTCGTCCGCTCAGGGAAGGGCTGCAGAGCAGGCCGCCGTCTCGGCCGACGATCCCTTCAGCGAAGGGAACGTGACGGCAGACAAGGCCTTCGCCCAGCAGGCGGACCTGAGCGGGACGGTGCGCTATCTGGTGAACGGGACCGGCGTGGCCAAGCGGTTTGCAGGAGACGGAGGGCCGGCGACAAAAGCGCTTTTGAATTTTCCGACGGCAATTGCCGTCGACCAAGACGGTCATGTGTATATT
>DASTFK010000399.1:0-3799 GCA_035719945.1 Nitrospira sp. | reverse complement strand
CTCCTATAGACTCTATCTCCTGTCGTTCGAAACCGAACTGCGGCTGGCGACCCGCACGATGCTGGAGCTCGGGTACATCTACACGCGCAAGGATTTTACCAGTGAACTGGTGGGGGATACGCATGTCGGTCGCAAAGATCGCACGCACCAAGGGCGTGCCGAGCTGCAATACCAATTCACTGCTTCGTTTACCGGAAGTCTCGGGTTCCTCTACACCCAGCGCTCTTCGACGAACGTGCTTCGAGACTTCAACGATTCTATCGTGTCCATCGAAGGCCAGTACCGATTCTGACTCTGGCCTGTGGCGGGAAAGAACAGGAAGAGGGATCGACTGTCGCGTTTGTCGCCATCATGGCACATCGCGGAAGCAGGTGGTCTTCCAACCCTTTGCCTCAGAAGGGTTCGGACATGAGAGATGAAGAAGGCACTGGCATAAGGATCGCATAGATGTCGATAGGCATTGGCGCCATCGGCAACCAGCCGTGTTGAATAACAGAGAAGGAAATCGCGTCATGAAGCTGGCCGTGAGCTTTCAAGGAGGCACGAGATACGAGATCACGAGCGGCAACCATCGGGTCATTACGGATCAACCGGTGACGGACGGTGGCCAGGACACCGGTATGAGTCCGGTGGAATTGTTCGTCGGCTCGGTGGCGAGCTGTGTCGGGTACTTCGTGGGACGATTTTGCTCAAGGCACGACATCCCGCTCGATGGCTTGAAAGTCGAGGCCGAATGGGCGCTAGCGGAAAGCCCGCATCGTGTCGGCGCCATCGACCTGGCGATTCACGTGCCTCATCGCATCACGCCTGAACTCAAGGACAAACTCTTAAGAATCGCGCATGGGTGCACCGTCCATCAATCCATCGTGGTCACTCCCAACATTTCCATCACACTGAATCCCCACCGGCACCACGAGGTGACGAAGTGACGGTGGAACAGGATCAGAAGGTTTCTCGTCGTTCTTTATTGAAGCGGTTCGCCGGTCTCGCAGCGGGGGTATTCCTCACCCGGCGGCTTACGACCGCGACGGCCGGCGAGGACGAAAGCGGATCGGGCCCAAAAAATCCGTTGATCCCACGCGTGACGAGGCCATTCGACGCGGAGACACCGGTACGTGAATTCATCTCGTTCCTGACTCCGAATGATCGCTTTTTCGTGAGAAGTCATTTCGGGCCGCCGGCGCCAGAGCAGATCTCCGAAGCGAATTGGCAATTGCGCGTCGACGGGCTAGTGGAGCAGCCACGTACATTCAAACTTCATGACTTGCGCCGGATGGAGACCGTCACCATCACCGCCGTCCTCCAATGCAGCGGTAACGGTCGTGCCTTCCATCGTCCCAAGACGCCGGGCGTGCAATGGGCGCGCGGCGCAGTCGGCAACGCCCGATGGACGGGAGTGCGACTGCGTGACGTCCTCGCGCAAGCCGGAGTCAGGCCAGAGGCGCGCCACGTCCAGTTTCAGGGAGCCGATCGGCCGGTTGTCTCCTCTGTTCCGTTGTTCACAAGAAGCATCCCTTTGGAAAAGGCTCTTCACCCCGATACGATCCTCGCGTATGACATGAACGGGCGTCCCTTGCCGCTCTTGCACGGCGCGCCGTTGCGGGTCGTCACGCCGGGTTGGATGGCGGATTCCTGCGCAAAGTGGCTGACCGAGATTACGGTGCAGGCCGAGGAGTCGAAGGGCTACTACATGCAGACCGCCTATCGCGTCCCGATCAGTCCGGCTGAGCTCGGCGGCTCAACGGCGCCGGTCGAAGCGATGGTCGTCAAATCGCTCATCGCCGGTCCGTCCGAAGGGGAGACGGTGAACGCCGGCCCTGTTTCGATTCACGGCGTGGCCTGGGGCAATGGGGCCAAGATCGCCACTGTTGAAGTGTCGATCGACGAGGGAAACAGTTGGGAGCCGGCTCGATTAGTGGGCGAGGATCATCCCTATGCCTGGAGGCAATGGCAGTATGTCGGGACCGCAAGAAAGCCAGGGACATTTGCGATTCTCTGCCGCGCGACAAATGTCCAAGGGGCGACGCAACCGGCTACCAGTCCTTGGAACCCGGGCGGATTCTTGTGGAATGGATGGGATCGGGTCGTCGTCAGGGTGCGGGGCTAAGAGGGCATTGAGTGGGACCACGAGTGTTGCGGACCAGACAGGTCATCGGAGGCTGGATGATCCTGGCGGTCGTCGGGCTTGCGGTCATCGTCGGCGCTCAAGACGATGATGCGGCGATGGTGGCTGCCCTCGCTCCACGTGCGGAACGCTTGGTGGTCGCACGTTGCTCCGTGTGTCACAGCGCAGACCTGATCATTCAACAGCGGTTGCCGCGCCTACGATGGGAGGCCACGGTCGAAAAAATGAAGCAGTGGGGGGCGGAAATTTCCCAGGATGAAGCCGATCTGCTCGTGCGGTTCTTATCGGCACGGTATCACCCCGGCGCACCGGACCGGTTACCTCCGCTCGGCCCTGAACTTGGGCCATCGGAACGGTTGACCGAGGAAACTCCGTCCGACGGGCCGGTGGTCGGCGTCGCCGCGCGGGGGGCGGGCGTATTCGAACACAACTGTCAGGCCTGTCATGGAGCAGAGGCGGGGGGAGGCATGGGCCCGAAACTCGCGCGGAATCCCATCCTCAAACACGAAGATGCGTTTTGGGAAACCGTGTTGCATGGACGCGGTCCCATGCCGGCCTGGGGAACTGTCTTGAGCCATCAGAACATCGCCGACATTCATGCATGGCTCTTGACGAAGTAGAGCCACGACGTGAGGCGCACGAGGAACATGGAAAGGAGTTCTCGATGAGTCTGAGGAAAACAGTCGTTTTGGGAAGCGCACTGATCGCTCTTGTGGGATTACTGTCGTTCCCGCGCTTGTTGCTCGGGAGCGATCACGCCCGAGCGAAGGAATTAATCCAGCAAGCCTGCGTCCAATGCCATCGCCTGGAGGGGAAGGCGGAGTCGCGGTTTAACTTGAGGGCGCCAGACCTCATCTGGGCCGGGAGCAAATATCAACGTCCCTGGCTGGTTCGTTGGCTGACGGGGAAAGAGGCCGCCCTTTATGCCAAAGGCTATCGGTGGGATCTCAGTGAGGGAGCGGTGAAACATCCCGTCGTGACGGATGCCGAGGCGAACGCCATCGCCGACTATTTCGAGAACCACAACAAGGATCCACGCCTCACAGTCGGCGCGTTCGACGTATCGAAGGTGAGCAAGTACGAGGTGACCTTTGGCGGGATGGCCTATAAGGCGCACGCCTGTCTCGGCTGCCATACGATCGAGGAAAACGGCAAGCTCATCGGCGGTCAGCAGAGTGCCGCACTCCAGAATGCCGGGCAGCGTTACAACTTGGACTGGCTGTATCGTTTTGGACAGAATCCGCAGGACTTCATCATCCATACCGGGGAATTTCTCGCTGACGCGACCGACCCACAATTGCGTGCGGTGATCGGGTTCCTTGCCGCGCAGGGGGTTCCTGATTTCAAATATTACGAACCTTGGACAAGTGCGGAATTTGGCAAAGCCAGCGTCGGCCGGGGAAAAGTCATTTACAAAGAGTATTGCATGCAGTGCCACGGAGCGAGCGGCAAAGGCGACGGCCCGGCCGCTGCCAACCTGGAGCCGAAGCCGGCCATCCACGCCAATATCGCGTTCGAACAGGTACCGACGGAGTATTTGTACAACATGATCAACTACGGTGGTGCGGCTATGGGGAAATCCGCCAACATGCCTTATTGGAGATTAACGATCAGCCAGCAAAGCGTGGCAGACGTGATGGCTTATCTCAAGGCCACCTTCAAGGGCACACAGTA
>DASTFK010000398.1:0-3640 GCA_035719945.1 Nitrospira sp. | reverse complement strand
CATCGCCGGTGGACAGAGTGCCACTGTATTTACGCGTGAGGCGGTCACCGCGATATTTCACGCCTCGCGGGGCCTTCCGCGTGCCGTCAGCGTGCTGTGTGACAACGCATTGATCACGGCATTCGCGGCAAGTGAACGCCCGGTCAGTTCGCGCACGGTTGCAGAAGTGTGTAGGGACTTCGATTACGCCTCAGTTCTGGAACGGCCAGCGGCGGAGAGCGATGAGCCGGTTGGGCCGATAAGCGCCAAGACAGCCCTTGCTGATCAACGGCCCGATGTAGATGAAACGGCCATCCCGGATGCCGACAAGAAGTCTTCGCGTGACTTCGGCCGGCGATTTTCAATTTTCGGAGCGACAGGACGATGAGTCGACTGTACGAGGCGACACAGCGGGCGCTGAGACCCGCGGGAGGGCCGGCCGAACCGGCGCCGATTGCACCATCAGCAAGTGCCATTCAGTCGTTCCCGCGGGAGCAACGCACAACTGACGAGCGTGAGCCGGCTCCTATGCCGCCCCCGGCGCGTACGGGGGCTGAAATTCTCCCGTTGCGGTCGCAGGAGTTGCGTCAGGCACACCTGCCAGCCAGACCGCAGTTTGACGAGAAACTCGTTTCCGGCGGCTCTTCGAACGTGGCGTTTGGCGAGTACCGGAGGCTGGCGGCGACGATCATTCAGGCCGCGAAAGGCCCTTCCAGCAGCATCGTTATCACGAGCGCAGTGCCGGGTGAAGGGAAGACCTTGACCGCCGCGAATCTTGCGCTGACGTATGCCGAGGTATATGGCCGGCGAGTCCTCCTGATTGATGCGGACATGAGACGACCGTGTCTCCATGACCTCTTCGGCGTGGAGAACCGGATCGGGTTCAGCGACTGTGCCAAGGCCGGGCGCCTCATCGACAGCGCCGTCGTGACGATTGATTCGATGCTGACATTGCTGCCAGCCGGTCGGCCGGATGGGGACCCGGCTGGAGTGCTGAGCGGTGTCGACATCACTAAATTGCTCGCCGAGGCGACGGAAAGTTTCGATTGCGTGATCTTCGACACCCCGCCCGCCACGATTCTCCCGGACGCCCAGATATTGTCGAAGATGGTCGAGACCACCATCCTGGTCGTGCGTTCGGGCAGCACGCCGTATCAGAAGGTTGACCGCGCCGTCGAGGCGATCGGGCGTGAGCGCATCGCCGGTGTCGTCCTGAACTACCTGGATCCAAACGCGACGCCCGTCCGGGAGTACAGCGGCTACTACGGGCGCCACTCGTCAGCGGCCATCAAGTAGCGGATATGTGCGGGATCGCCGGCATCGTAGAAACGGATGGGGCGCCGGTTAACGCTGGCGTCTTGGAGCGGATGATCTCGATGCTTCGCCATCGCGGACCGGATGGTTCCGGCGTGAAGCTGCTGGGGCAGGCGGGTCTCGCTCACGCTCGACTGAGCATCATCGACTTATCGGGTGGGGCTCAGCCCATGTCGAATGAAGACGGTTCGATCTGGGTCACCTTCAACGGCGAGATCTACAACTACGTCGAGCTCCGCGCAGACCTCGAGAACCGTGGACACGTCTTTCGAACGAAGTCCGACACAGAAGTGATCGTCCATGCTTACGAGGAATACGGGGAGGCCTGCCTCGACTCGTTCAATGGGCAGTTCGCTTTTGCGAGATGGGACGGACGCGATCGGAGCCTCTTCCTGGCGCGCGATCGGTTCGGCAAGAAGCCTGTCTATTATTGCCACCGTTCACATTTCTTAGTTTTTGCGTCGGAGATCAAGGCTCTCCTGGCGCATCCGGAGGTCGACCGCAATCTGGATCTGCATGGTCTCGACCAGATCCTGACTTTTTGGTGCACGGTCCCACCTCGGACGGTGTTTGCCGGTGTCTCGGAACTTGCGCCAGGACACTTTCTGCGATTGCGGGGCGGAGCCGTCACCGCGACCCGGTACTGGCAACCCTCGTATGAGGAGACTGATGGAGAGCGATCGGAGCGCGACTACGCGGAGGAACTGCGAGCGCTCCTTGTGGATGCCGTTCGCTTACGGATGCTCCGATCTGACGTTCCCGTTGGCGCCTATCTGAGCGGCGGCATCGATTCCACCGTGATTGCGGCGCTCGTGACGCGCTATCACGACGTACCGCTGAAGACATTTTCGATTGCGTTCGAGGATCCAGAGTTCGACGAGAGCAGTTTCCAACGGAAGGCCGTCAGCCACCTTGGTATCTCCGATCATCACGAGGCGGTGTGCCGGGCAGAGGATATCGGTCGCGCCTTTCCCGAGGTTGTGTGGCACGCGGAGCAGCCGCTTGTCAGAACGGCTCCCACGCCGCTCCTGCTACTCTCGCGATTGGTCCGGGAACAGGGCTATAAGGTCGTTTTGACCGGCGAGGGTTCGGATGAAGTCTTGGGTGGCTACGATATTTTCAAAGAAGCGAAGGTCCGACGGTTTTGCGCAACCCGACCGGAATCTCTTCGCCGACCGCGGCTGCTGAAGCGACTGTATCCGTACCTCACAAATCTTCAGAGCCAGTCGCCGGCATATTTGCAGGCATTTTTCCAGGCGCGGCCACAGGACTTGCAGAATCCGCTCTTCTCTCATATGCCGCGGTGGCAGATGACCGCAGGCATCAAGATGCTGCTATCCGATGCGGTTCGAGCTTCTCTTGGTAGCTACTCCGCCCTGGAAGAGATACGCTCCGGGCTTCCACCGGCGTTCTCGGCGTGGGATCCGTTCTGCCAAAGTCAGTATCTGGAGACCACGAACCTGTTGCCCGGCTACATCCTGTCAAGTCAAGGCGATCGAGTTCAGATGGCGAACTCGGTGGAGGGTCGATGTCCGTTCCTCGACCCTCGCGTCGCCGCGTTCGCTGGCCGGCTGCCCGCGCGCTTCAAGATGCGGGTCTTGAATGAGAAGTACATTCTCAAGAAGGCCGCCGCCGACATCATTCCGCCGTTCCTGCAGAAACGACCGAAGCAGCCCTATCGCGCCACCGATGTGCCGAGCTTCTTCGACCCTGCGACTGGCAGGGCCAGGTTCGCGTACGTGGACGACCTGCTGTCGCCGTCCTCAATCCGGCAGGCGGGTTTGTTCAACCCGGCGGCGGTAGGAAAACTCGTCAGCAAGGCCCACGCCGGACAGATACTCGGGGCACGTGACGGGATGGCCATTGTCGCAGTTTTGTCTGCGCAACTTGTAACCATGCAGTTTCGAGAGAACCTGGGGAGAGCAGCCTGATGAGCCAGCAGACAACGACAGAGGTCACCGCCGACGTTCGAGCCTACGTTGTGGACCGTTTTCTCTTTGGCCAGGGCGCTGAAACGCTCTCCGACGATGCCTCGTTTCTGGAAAGTGGAATAGTCGATTCGACCGGCGTGCTGGAGATTGTCATGTTTCTCGAGCAGCGATTCGGGATAAAGGTCAAGGACGAAGAGCTGGTTCCCGACAATCTTGATTCGATCAGGAACATCACCGCCTTCGTCGGTCGGAAGCTGCAATAGGGCCGATTGTGTTGCTGCAGGAGTACCTCGAGCGGGCCGCATCGCTGTCGCCGGCAGCCGTCGCCGTCGTAACCGATGACGGGCGTCTGACCTTCGGTGAGCTCAATGCTCGCTCGAACGCGTTCGCCAATGGACTGAGAGCGGCCGGGGTGA
>DASTFK010000397.1:0-5055 GCA_035719945.1 Nitrospira sp. | reverse complement strand
AAGACCTTTACGATGGCCAATGTGATCGCGCGGGTGCAGAAGCCCACGCTGGTCTTGGTGCACAACAAAACACTCGCCGGTCAGCTTTACCAGGAGTTCAACCAGTTCTTCCCGCACAACGCGGTAGAGTATTTCATCAGCTACTACGACTACTACCAGCCGGAAGCGTACCTCCCCCAGACCGACACCTATATTGCGAAGGATTCGTCGATCAACGACGCGATCGATCAGATGCGCCATGCGGCGACGACCTCGTTGCTCCAGCGCAATGACGTCCTGATCGTCTCTTCCGTGTCCTGCATCTATGGTCTCGGCTCGCCTGAGGTCTATCACGGCATGGTGGTGTATCTCGAAGAGGGGATGGAGATCCGGCGCGAGCAGATTCTCGCCAAACTCGTTGACATCCAGTACGCACGCAATGATGTCGATTTCCATCGCGGGACGTTCCGTGCCCGCGGCGATGTCATCGAAATTTTTCCCGCCTCGAACGAGGCCCTCTCCGTCCGCATCGAACTGTTCGGCGACATGGTCGACGCCATCCATGAAATCGATCCCTTGACGGGAAAACCGATCCGAAAACTGCCGAAAATCGCCGTCTACCCGAACACCCACTATCTGATCGCCCCCGACCGCTATGAACGGGCGATCACCGGCATCGAGGAGGAATTGGACGAGCGCATCGTCTATTTCAAGAAGCACAATCAGCTGCTGGAGGCCCAACGTCTCGCCCAGCGAACGAAGTTCGATTTGGAGATGATCCGCGCGATGGGGTATTGCCACGGCATCGAAAACTACTCACGCCACTTGAGTGGACGCGCGCCAGGCGAACCCCCGCCGACGCTCATCGATTACTTTCCCAAGGACTACCTCCTCATTGTCGACGAATCGCATGCGACCATTCCGCAGGTGGGCGGGATGTACGAAGGCGACTACTCCCGTAAACGGACGTTGGTGGAGTATGGGTTCCGCCTTCCCTCGGCGGTCGATAACCGCCCCCTCAAGTTTCACGAGTTCGAGCGCTGCTTGAACCAGGTGGTCTATGTGTCCGCCACGCCGGGTCCCTATGAATTGGAGCATACCGGTGGAGTTGTGGTCGAACAGATTATTCGTCCGACCGGTCTGCTGGATCCGATCATCGAGGTGAGGCCTGCCAAAGGACAGGTCGATCATCTGCTTGGGGAGGTCCGGGAAGAAATCGCTCAGGGCGGGCGTGTGCTGGTGACGACGCTCACCAAGCGCATGGCCGAGGATTTGAGTGAGTACTATCATGAGTTGGGCGTCAAGGTACGCTATCTCCACGCTGACATTAAGACGCTGGAACGGGCGGAGATCATCCGCGATCTTCGGCTCGGCCGATTCGACGTATTGATCGGTATCAATCTTCTACGCGAGGGCCTCGATTTGCCGGAAGTCACTCTGGTCGCCATTCTGGATGCAGATAAGGAGGGCTACCTGCGCTCGCATCGCTCGCTGATTCAAACGGCTGGACGCGCCGCCAGGAACGTCCGTGGTCGCGTGGTGTTCTATGGGGACGCGGTCACCAACTCCATGCAACAGGCCATCAACGAGACGGGGCGCCGACGAGCGATACAGGCGGCCTTCAACGAGGCGCACGGCATCGTGCCCATGAGCATTCACAAAGCTGTGTTGAAGCTTGACTATGCTGAGGCGTATGCAGAGCCCGAACAACTGACGCTCGCCGCGGAGTCCTCCGCCGTGTATCCGGAAGCCGATGAGGCCTTGGAACAACAGATCCAGCGGCTCGAATTGGAGATGAAAGCCGCGGCGAAAGAACTGGAGTTCGAGCGGGCGGCGGTGATCCGCAACCGGATCCGCACATTGAGGCTGCGCGAGCTTGAACTGAAATCCGGTGGCTAGGAAGAACCCTTTACGATAGCGGCTATCGCAGTTAGACGTTCTTGTAGAGGTAGATGCCCAAGAGCATGCCGAGGATGCTCAACAAGCTGATCTTGAAGCTGAATCCCAGCGTGAGCTTGAGAAGTATGAGGTCGATCGTCAGAGGAGGGCTGATGCCGGGTGTAACGTTTGTGGCAAACACATTCTGAATGATGCCCTGAGGGGCCATGACCCGGAGGATCTCTCCCAGGATACCGCCGAGTAACCCGCCGATCAGCAGGAATATCAGCAGCAACCAGGGCGATTTTCTCACGTCAACGGCCTCTTAAACTATTGATCGAACTCGCTGATTCGAAGACGACGATATCGGAAGGGGTCTCACCTGTCAACCAGAATGGCGCTCTCTGCGCCTTGACTTATTAGGGGGGCTCCATTAGACTCCCCGATGCTCTTTTGCTAGATTTTTCGAGGCGATCGAAGATCTGCAGGTAAGGCTTCGATTGCCTTTTTCTTTGGTGCCGAATGCTGGATCAGCTCAGCGAGAAATTCGAAAAAATCCTGAAAAAACTTCGCGGCACCGGTGTCCTCACCGAAGAGAACATCGCGGAAGCGTTGAAGGAAGTTCGTCTTGCGCTCTTAGAAGCCGACGTGAACTTCAAGATCGTCAAAGACTTCGTGGAGCGGGTCCGTCAGAAGGCGATCGGGCAAGAGGTTCTGCAGAGCCTGACGCCTGGGCATCAGGTCGTTAAGGTCGTCTGGGACGAGCTCCGAGCAATGATGGGTCAGGAACGGGCAGGGCTCTCACTGGCGTCTATGCCTCCCACTGTCGTCATGATGGTCGGGCTACAAGGATCGGGAAAGACGACGTCGTGCGGGAAACTCGCCAAGTACTTCAAGCAGCAGGGTAAGCGCGTATTGCTCGTCGCCGCCGACCCCCGCCGTCCCGCCGCCGCAGACCAGCTTTCCAGTATCGGACGCAGTTTGGATGTCGATGTGCACCGGCAGGACCAGCCGGGAACGACGGCGCAGGATGTGGTCCGCGTCTGTCGGGACGGGGTTGAGCGCGGCCGATCGCAGGGCTTTGATCTCGTCGTGCTGGATACGGGCGGGCGCTTGCACGTCGATGACGAACTCATGAACGAACTGGCTAGCGTCAAGTCCGCGGTGATGCCGAACGAGGTTTTGCTCGTTGCCGATGCCATGACCGGCCAGGACGCGGTTACAATGGCGAGTCAGTTCGACCAGCGTGTCGGCCTCACGGGCATCATCCTGACGAAAGTGGAAGGCGACGCACGCGGTGGGGCGCTGCTATCGATCAGGGCTGTCACGGGAAAACCCGTCAAGTTTCTCGGCCTCGGTGAAAAATTCGACGCATTGGAGCTGTTTCATCCCGACCGGATGGCTTCCCGTATTCTCGGGATGGGAGATGTGCTGTCGCTCATTGAAAAGGCTCAGGAGACGTTCACGCGCGAGCAGGCGGAGGAGGCGCAGAAGCGGCTCAGCACGAACACGTTTACGCTCGAAGATTTCCGTGCTCAACTCGGACAAGTCAACAAGCTCGGGTCGCTGGATCAAATCTTGGGCATGCTGCCCGGCGGCCAGAAACTGAAAGGCGCAATGGAAGGGCAGGTGCCGGAGCGCGAACTTAAGCGGGTCATGGCGATGATCGATTCGATGACCATGCGGGAGCGTCGCGACCACACCGTCATCAACGGCAGCCGCAAAAAACGCATCGCGCGCGGAAGCGGAACGAATGTGATGGAGGTCAACCGGCTCATTAAGCAGTTTCTCTCTGCTCGTAAAATTGCGAAGGTCATGACCGGAACGGCCGGACGCCACCAGCTGGCGCAGCTGCTCCGTTCGATGTGAGGTCGGACATCCCGCCGACAGCGTGGCTCTCAGCGAGGCCGAACGAACAGTGAATTCACACTGCCGACAGCAGACCACTGGAGGCGGATCATGAAGGAGGAAAGACAGTGGCCGTTCATTTGAGATTGACGAGAACCGGACGACATAAGCGGCCCATATATCGCGTGGTCGCGGCGGATTCACGGATGCCGCGCGATGGGCGCTTTCTGGAAATTTTAGGGATTTTTGATCCGTTGAAAGAAGCAGGACTTCCTGAGCTCAAGCAGGAACGAGTACTGACCTGGCTGCGTCAAGGCGCACAGCCGACGGTGACGGTCAAGACGCTGCTTCGACGCTCGGGACTGTGGAAGCAGTTCGAGACGGAAAAGGCGGCCAAGAAGAAGGCCTGAGGGCATGACGACCTCGCCCGAAATGGTGACCATCGGCAAGATCGACCGGCCGTTCGGTGTGCACGGGGCGGTCAAGGTACGATCGCTGAGCGACCGACCGGGGCGATTCGAGCAGTTGGGAGCAGTTCGCGTTGCCGCTCAGGGAGGCCAGACGGTTGATCGAACGGTCAGACACGTGCGCCGTGCCGGCCCTTCGTACATCGTCGAGTTCGAGGGGGTGACCACGCCCGAGGAAGCGGGGCTGTTGCGCGGAGCCTTTCTGCAGGTGCCTCGTGTGGTCGCGTCGGCGCCGGAACTCAACGCCTGGTACGAATGCGACCTCCTCGGCATGACCGTGACGGACGAGACGGGTCATGAACTCGGGTGTCTCGATACGATTTGGGATCTGCCCGCCCATCCGGTATTGGTGGTCAAACAGGGCGACCGTGAAGTGTTGATTCCGGCGGTCAAGGAGTTTATCCGGTCCGTAGACGTCGCTCAGGGGCGGATGACCGTGCGTACAATTGAAGGACTAGTCGAGGCCTGACATGCTGCGCTGTGACGTGATCACGCTCTTTCCGGAGATGGTGACGCCCGTCTTGGACAGCAGTATGCTCAAGCGCGCGCGGGAAAAGGGCCTGCTGGAAGTCACCGTGCACAACCTGCGCGACTATACGATGGACAAGCACAAGGTTGCGGACGACGTCCCTTATGGAGGCGGAGCCGGCATGGTCATGAAGGCCGAGCCGATTCTGCGTGCGGTGGAAGAAATCCGTCGACCATATGAAGAGCGCGGGGAAGGCGTTCGGATGCTGTTTCCTTCGCCCACCGGCCGTCCGTTCACGCAGGCCTACGCGCACGAGTTGGCGGCAGATTCGCGCCGGCTTGTCATTCTGTGCGGGCATTACGAAGGCATCGACGAGCGCGTGCGGCTTTCGCTCAGGCCGGAAGAAATCTCCGT
>DASTFK010000396.1:0-2046 GCA_035719945.1 Nitrospira sp. | reverse complement strand
CCCCCCCCCCCCGGGCTGCCTCCAGCTTCTGGGTGTCGGTTGCAGCCGACGATTCGCGCGGCAAGAAACGCCGCGCGGCGCTTGGTTCAACAACGGCTCCTCTATCAACAACATGCGTTCTCGCGCGCGCGACCCAACAATGGTAGGTGGCGCACGACCGGGCTTTGGCCTCCACGAACGAGGGGGAACGGTGCTCCCGACAATTCGTTCCCCCTCCCCGTTCCCCCGTTCCAGTCATCATGCGGCCGCTTTGCTGACGCTGCGCCGTCTCGCCCATTCACACCGTCCCGGTCCCTCCCTCGGAATCGCAGCGCGCAGCGATACAGGGACGCAGGCACGCGGGGATCGCTGTCGGTTCTCATCCGCGACCGTGAATCGCACACCGGGCCCTTCGGCATCTACCAGGTGTTCCTCGACACGATCTCACCGCTCCAGGCAAAGTCCGAGAAGGAGCGTATGCTAAGAGGACTTCACCGTGGATACAGGCGCGACCACCATCGGTTTCGATTTCGACGACACCAACTCCAAGACCATCGGTCCCTATAGGCTGGTCCGCCAGATTGGGGAAGGCGGAATGGGAGTCGTGTACCACGCGCAGCAACTGGAGCCCATCCGCCGCGATGTCGCGCTGAAGGTCATCAAGCCGGGCATGGACACCAAGCAGGTCATCGCACGGTTTGAAAACGAACGCCAGGCGCTGGCGGTGATGGATCACCCCAACATCGCTCACGTCTTCGATGCGGGCGCGACGTCCAACGGCCGGCCGTATTTCGTGATGGAACTGGTGGATGGGATCCCGATCACAGAGTACTGTGATTCGAAGCGGCTCAGCATCACAGAGCGGATCGAGTTGTTGATCTCCGTGTGCGAAGCCATCCACCACGCGCATCAAAAAGGAATCATTCACCGCGATATCAAGCCGTCGAACATTCTCATCGTTGAATACGAGGAGAAACGGGCGCCGAAGGTGATTGATTTCGGGATTGCCAAGGCACTGGGCCAGCAACTTGATGCTGCAACGATGATGACCAATATCGGCGTGGCCATGGGAACGCCGGATTACATGAGCCCGGAGCAGGCGGATCTGACTCGGCACGACGTCGATACTCGCTCAGATGTTTACTCGTTAGGCGCCGTCCTCTACGAGCTGCTGACGGGAACGACGCCGTTGAAACGTCAAAGCCTGCAGAACACCGGCTACGTTGACGTGCTCGAACGCATTCGAACGGAGGAACCAGAGCGACCAAGTACGAGATCCAGACTCCCGCAATCCTCGGCCGAGATCGCAAGTCTCCGGCGGTGTGATCCCGCCAAACTGCCAAAGGTGCTCCAAGGGGACCTCGACTGGATTGCGATGAAGGCGCTGGAAAAGGATCGCGCACGCCGCTATGAGTCTGTAAACGGATTGAAACGTGATCTCGAGAGGTACCTGCGGGGAGATGCGGTCGAAGCCGGACCGCCATCTCGAACATACCGGCTGAGCAAATTCGTGCGAAGGCACCGTGCGTGGCTGGCAGCAGGGGCCACATTTGTTGCCTTGCTCGTCTCTGCCGTCGTCGTGAGCAGTTGGCTGGCAATACGGGCCAGCCGGGCGGAACAGTTCGCACTGACGGAATCGGCCACGGCCAAAGCCGTGAACGAGTTTCTTCGTCACGACGTCTTGGCCCAGGCCAGCGCTAACGTGCAGGCGGCACCAGGCGCCAAACCGGATCCTGAGCTGACGGTACGCACCGCGCTGGATCGGGCCGCGTCACGAATCGCCGGCAAGTTCGACGCCCAACCGATGGTGGAGGCGTCTATTCGACAGACAATCAGCAACGCCTACCGAGATCTGGGTTTGTATTCCGAAGCGCAGCAGCATTCCGAGCGCGCACTTGAATTGCTGCGTCGCGTTCATGGCCAGACTCACCCGTTGGTCCTGACGGCGATGAAAGAGTTGACAGAGCTGTACACGTTACGAGGCCAATACCCCGAGGCGGAACGTCTTTATTCTCAAGTTCCGGAATTGCATCGCAAGCTTCAGGGCGCAGAACATCCCGAGACGTT
>DASTFK010000395.1:0-6973 GCA_035719945.1 Nitrospira sp. | reverse complement strand
CGGGATCGTTGTCAGATCGAAGGGTTGAGTCCCGCTGTCTTTGTTCCGGACTCGTTGATGCCGGTAATAGACTTCGCTATGTAAAGACCATCCCTGATATTTGGCGACGAAATCCACTTCGTAGGTCTGAAAATCGTAAATGCCCCCGCCGAGGAGTCGTCCATTCATAGCCTTCGCGACGCCCTGGCGGTACGCACGATCGACGATATCGGAGCGTGTCGAGCTTAGATAGTTCTGCGCGGGATCATAGGCGTAACCGAAACCAATAGCCGACTGCAAGGTCCGAGAATTCACAATGTCTCCCCAGCCGTATCCCGGGTTGCCAGCGATCTTATACAACAGCCTGGCGGTGTACATGAGTTCCCCGCTCATGAAGCGAGTGTCATAGTTGTAGGTACGCGTGACTCCAGAATTGACTCCGCCGCCTCCCGTTGGCGGCAACACATTTTGGCTCACGGATGTTCCATCCCGTCCCAAATTCGGCCCGACGCCGCCCCACACGCCGAACGCGTAATTGAGCTTGTATTGCTCCTCGTCACTCAAAATATTGATGCCGATGTCGCGGGGGTTTTGGAGGTTGGAGGCGAACACGTTCTGTACGATCATGTTGTCTGCGAAACTTGATGTGGCAATGTTACTGATGAGTGCACGATTGAACCACACCTTTTGTTGTCCGAGTTGAATATTGGCCCAAGGAATGTGCCAGGACGACACGTAGGCGTCCAGGAGTCCGGCTTTGCCGTTGCTGCCTTCTTGATTCGATGGTGTCGAATCCATCTGCAAGGAGACGTTGTAACGAAAATCGGGATCAAAGGCATAGCCCATGAATTGAAGGCGTGCGCGAGGAATCAGAAACTGGCTCGAGTCGGATTCCCGCCTGAAGGCGCGAAATTCCACCTGACCTCCCAGGATTTCTTCATTCCGTGAGTCGCCGATGGATCCCCACGCCTTATTGTAGGTGCTGTAGGTGTAGCGAGTCTGCACCAGCAGCCGCATTTTCAAAAAGAATCTGTCACCGACACGGATGTTCAACCCATTGTTAACATCAATATTGAAATTCGGTTTGGCAAGACGTTCCTTTGTCTCCAATGTGCGAAGGCCTTTCTTGTATTCATCCTCAGAAATGAGTCCTTTGAGGTACAGATATTTCAAGCCAGGATCTTCGCTCGAATAGTATTCCCATTTCCCTTCCTTCTTGATGAACTGGCCTTCTTCAACTGCCCAAACAGTGCCGGGGTGGGCGAGAAGGATTGTTCCTATCACGATAAAAATAAACCATCCGGAAATTCTCATGTCGCGGCCCCTTCATGACATGGGAACTTCCGGTGGTCCGGTCAGTCCGCAGCGTAAATTGTAGGTCCATCTCGATCACCACCATCAGTTGTCTGACAGGCGGTGCGTTCCTTCCCTTAGATCAACAGGCGCGTCATTGCCACGCTTATCCAACAAGTGAGGCGCGGCGCGACGGTTCCAGCTCCACGCGCACTTTTTCTCTGCGCTCGATCTGGACGACCTTCGAATCGTGGACGATGATCTCCACTGAGCCGAAACGCAGGTCTTTCAAGGCTTGCAAGATGGTTTGTTCGATTCTGGGGTCGTCATCGGATCGCATATTGAACCTCAATGATGTCGCGAAGAGTTAATCTACACTATTCCGCTAGAGTTAATGTTGTAATATATAAATTAATATTATCTACTTTGTCAACAATAATTTTATAGACCAGCGCTAATTGCCAATGCGAGGCAAATGCGCAGATAAAAATGATATGGTGGATGACAGTTTACTTGACATATAGCAATTATAAGTGCTATTCGGTCGGCCACTATGGGTCAAAACAACCAGGCCGAGCCTGCTCATTTCTTTCAGAATCGTTTAAAGAACGTCCGCATCGGCAAAGGATTCTCGCAAGCGGAACTCGCCGCGAAATCCGGAATCACGAGACAAGCCGTCTCGGCCATTGAAACCGAAATCTATCTTCCCACCACCGCAGTCGCCCTGCGATTGGCCTCCGTTCTCGCATGCCGAGTGGAAGATCTCTTCAGCCTCGCACAGCCAGATGAGGTGATCGAGGGGACATTCATTGGGACTCCACCACCGATCGACGCGCGGACTGTTCCGCTCCGTGTCAAAGTCGCCACGGTTGGAACAAAAACTATCGTTCGTCCGGTCAATGGACTCGGCGACGTGCTGTCGTACACGGTTCCTGCAGACGGATATTTGATCGACACCATCTCACAGCGTTCGGGTGTCAAAGCCCGGGTGCGGCTCTCCCGCGATCGACAGTCGGTCGAGCGCGACATATCCGTGGCCGGGTGCGATCCCGCCATTTTCCTCGCCGGAGAACATCTGCGTCGCCAAAAAGATCAGGGCTCTGTGATCGGCTGGACCATGGGCAGCACGGCTGCGTTGCAGGCGCTGGAACGGGGAGAAGTTCATGTGGCGGGGCTTCACCTGTTCGATCCTTCGAGCGGCGAATCCAACTTGCCCTTCCTGAAACGCGCCCTGAAAGGAACGGCGTATGACGTCGTGACCTTCGCAACTTGGGAGGAAGGATATCTCGTTCGGCCCGGCAATCCAAAAGGGATCCACGAAGCTGCTGATCTTGCCGAGCCGAACGTGAGATTGATCAATCGTGAGGAAGGATCCGGAGCCCGCCTTTTGCTTGACCAACGTCTGCGTGCTGCCGGGCTAGACCACACTCAGATACAGGGCTACGACACAATCCTCCGGTCACATTTTGACGTGGCTCGTGCCATTGCGGGCCATCAGGCTGATGTCGGCATCGGCATCCGATCGGCCGCTCAACTGTTCGGACTGGATTTCGTCCCGGTCCAAGCCGCCCGGTACGATCTCGTCGTGCCGACCGCCTACCTCAAGTCGCATCCAACGCTCGCACATCTGTTCGACACACTCGCGAGCCAGTCGTTTCGAAACGAAATCGAGGCGCTGGGGGGATACGACACCCGGGAGACGGGAAAGTTGCATTCCTTGCGATAAGGAGATCGTGATGATGTGGAGTCGACTTGTCATTCTGAGCATTCTGTTCCTGGGGTTGGAGATCTCTCCCGCCGTCGCCATGGAGCAATTGGTCATTGCCACCTCACCCAGTATGCGTATTCCCGTCGAGGCGCTGGGACGTCAGTTTGAACAGACACATCCTGATGTACGCGTACGACTGTATTTCGATTCTGGCCTAGATATCCGGCGAACTATTGCCGCTATGGAGAACAGTCCAATTGGTCAGTACTTCATCGGCTCAGGTCCTATTCATCTCGTGGCGCCAGGCGGGGATGAGCTCATTACTCGCCTTGAATGGAGATATTACGTCCTGCCTGGAACGAAGCGGGCCTATGCGGAGGTACCACTGGTCATGGTCGTGCCCGAGGCGCTGGTAGATGCTCCGACGTCGTTTGAATCCTTGGGCAAGAACGAGGCATTGCGCATCGCGGTCGGCGATCCGGATTTGAGCACGCTCGGTCAACAGACCAAGCAGCTGTTGACGACACTGGGAGTGTGGTCATCCGTCGAAGGCCGACTGGATGAGGCAAGCGACACACGGTCGGTGTTGGATCATCTTCTGAACGGCGAGGCCGATGTCGGCATTCTCTTCGGGCCTGACGCGGTCCAGGAGAGCCAACGTATCCGTATCGTGGCTGTGTCCGAGCGCGGCACGATTCCGCCCATGGTCCATTCCATGGCGATGGAACGCTACTGTCCCAATCGCGCACTCTGCGAAAAGTTTCTGAGCTTCATCCAATCAGATGAAGCGCAGAAAGAACTCAATCGTCTTGGGTATGCCTCGCCTCCCAGCCAGCTCATGAAAAAAAATGAATAAACAGTGACACGGTCATTCGAGAGGAGGAGACGGTGATGTGTAGCCGGATGTGGTTTTTGCAAGCCCATGGCCTTCTTATATTTGTGCTGCTCATGGGCATGATGTCAGGAGGTTGCGCCCGACTTCCGTACACGACGACGGTCATTCATGAGGATCGTCGTGTCGTCGTTTCACTTCAACGGGATCCAGACGCGGCTCCCTACACCCATCCTGTCCATCTCCAAGCCGATGAACTCGCTGCCGTACTGAACGGATTTTCGTTCCGTGAAAAACAGCGAGTGCCGCTCCGATGGTTTGCGGAAGAAGTGCCGCCGAAGAAGATTTTCCGCTCGGATGAAATGCAAGCGGTCGTGCCGTTCTTGATCGAAGGGCTAGAGAAGGCCGGCCCTGATGAGCGTGTTTATTTTCAGGTGTTGGCGCCAGGGATGAATCCTGCCGCTGAACGTGACACGACCGCCGGGTGGATTGCCGTGAGAGAGCCCTACCTGCATCTGGTACTTGAGCATTACCACGCCCAATTTCCTGTCAGGAAATCGGAACAGTGGGACCTCCGCTATCCCGCAACCCCTCCAGAGCCAAAGACGTACTTGCTGTACTTTGAGCCGGGCAGGTTTTGGGAAACCGATCCAGTGAGTACTCGGCAGGCCGTGCAGATCCGTGAATTTTTAAAGACGGCCATTCCCGCCTCGTCGAGATAGCCATTGAACATGGGCCTGAGTCATCTGAAATTGACAGGATTTCTTTCACTGTTTTGTGGAGGAGCCATGAAATCGCGAGACATATTTCAAGGTATCACGCAGGCTATATGCCGAAGCAAAGGCGTCGTCGTTCTGAGTGCGCTGATCCTCTACACTCTACAGGCGTATCCAACGCATGCCGTCGAATCAGGAAGGCTCATCGAAAAAGATGGGCAATACGTGTTTGTTGAAAGCATGGACCCAGCGACGCGACTGTTGCTAGAGCGCTCGTACGAGAAAGGGATCATCACGCAGGAAGAACGTGACAAGGCCATCAAAGAATCAGAAACTCGCGCCTATCTCATGCAGCCGAGTTTCAAGCTCTGGTACGATCGCGGCTTCAATTTTTCCATGAACGATAACGCGTTTCTCCTCAAGATCCGAGGACGCATGCAGTTGCGGGAAACGACTCGTTGGCGGAACGACGCCTGGAGAAGTCCCGGCGACGCCAAAAATTACCCAGAACTTCTCGGTGTATTCGGAGATTACCGCGCGAATCGATCGGATGATTTTGCCTCGCAATTCAATTTACGACGGGCTAGGCTCTTGTTCCTGGGGCACCTCCTCAGTCCAGATTTCAAGTACTTTCTTCAGATTGGGTTTGAAACAGCTGAAAATGCACAGACTCCTGGATCAGCCAATTTGCTCGACTACTATGTGTTGAGCACCCATTTCCCGCTGTTCAACGTGCAACTCGGCCAATACAAAATCTTCTTCAACCGCTCACAAATCAATAACACCGCCTCCATGCAATTCGCCGAACGGGCGCTGGTCATGGATGCGTTCACGGCCAACGGCATGAACCGGAGGGATATCGGTCTGACGGTCATGAATGATGACGAAATTTACCCTGTCAATTACTACCTTGGCATTTTCAACGGCGCTGGGCCGCTCTTTAATCGCTATGGAACCTACAACAGTGAAGAAGCCACGGTGGGATGTCCCGGCGGGCAAACTGGCGGCAATCCTTTTCCTTCTCCGGCCGGATGCCCAGTCAATTCGCGCAATCTCAATGCCAACTATCGCGACGAGATCGACAAGCTGATGTATGCCGGCCGTCTCCAGTGGAACATTTTGGGGCGACCGGGTTATGGCGAAGGCGATTTGGCCTATTCAGAAGCGCCGCAGATGGCGGTGGGCGGCGGACTCGCTTACAACCCCGGTATCAATACGAGCACCGACAATGCGTTTGTCGGCATCGATCTGGCGAACCTGAATTTCCGTCGTCAGTTGGCGACGTTTGGTAATGGACGCCAATTGGGGTGGGGGGTCGTGAATTACTTAACGCAGGCCTACGACCTAGTATTCAAATATCGTGGGTTTTCGTTGCAAGGGGAGTACTACTTCAAGAATATCGACCGGTCCTTCAAAGGTGCGCCGTGTCTCCAGTTTAACGCAGCCGGGGCTTGCACGGCCGTCACACCCAGCCTGCTGGGCAACGCGATGGGTTGGTATGTCCAATCCGGCTATTATCTGATTCCTCGTCATTTGGAGGTGGCCGCGCGGTATGCCTATTGGGATCCCGATACCAATGCGGCCGGCGACCTGATCAAAGAGGTCGATGTGTCGCTCAATTGGTTTCCCTTCGGGAGCTACGATTATCAGCTCATGTTGACCTATACGAATCTGGCGATGGGCACGGGCGGCTATGCGATCGGCCGCAGCGCACCTTTGCCGACGCAGCCGCCTGGAGCGGTCAACCCGTCGGGAACGGTGCCGCTCGACGCGGTAGGGGGAACTTTGATTGAAAATGCGATTCGCGTGCAGTTGCAGATCTTCTTTTAAGCTGGGGAGGAAACCAGTGACACATAAGGTGCATTCGACCGAACATTTAGCTGAACGTCTGATGCCGGACTTAGGGACTGGCAGCGGCAGCGTCTGCGTTGACGGTACCATCATCAACTGGGTGACAGGGGTCATACAATCCCAGTTTGCTGGTCTTGTCCGATCAGGTGTCCGGATCAAAGTCGGAAGTCGAGCCGATCTTCGTGTGCGTTGGGCGTTGGCGAATCAGCGTCTGTTTGTCCTCGGGCAGCGAGTGGTGGCAACGATTCCTGCCGGGGCTGTGCGTCTAGAATGCGGGATATTTCGTCGGAGCAAGCAGCGGTGGAATCGCTGGATCGGGCGAATCGTCTTAGTAGAGCAAGCAGAAGCAGGAATGGTATATACGATAAAAATCCATGGCGAAGAATGGACCATCAAGAGTTATGGCCCGGTTGTAGGTGAACGGAAGGAGAGTAAACCCTGGGATGTCGTCAATGTGGTGGTTGACCCACAGAGTATTGATCTTTCGGTTGTAGCGGCCTGCATCGTGTTCGGGAACTCATAAGGGAAGGACGTGCACATGAAAAGATTGAAGTCTTACATGCAGAGATTGTCTTGCGTAGGATGGGTCGCATT
>DASTFK010000394.1:0-2359 GCA_035719945.1 Nitrospira sp. | reverse complement strand
CCGCGACGGCGCGCCGGGCACATTCAGCGCCGGCTTTCGAGAGGTCGTACCCCAGACTGTGCATCTGGTAGTCAGCGAGCGAAATCGCCTGGGAATTGAACGTGTTCGTCTCGATGATATCGGCACCGGCCTCCAGATACTGGCGATGGATCTCCTCAATGATGGCGGGTTGAGTGAGATTCAGGAGATCGTTGTGGCCCTTAAGGTCTTTCGGCCAATCCCGGAACCGCTCGCCTCTAAACGCGGCCTCGTCCAGCCGCCTCTGCTGGATCATGGTGCCCATGGCGCCATCAAGGATGACGATGCGTTCCTGAAGAAATTGTTCGATCTGCATCCCGTCCTCACCGTCCTCTGGGAAACCCGAGTCGTGCCATCATACTGGTTCCATCCGACAACCGGCAACCAATCCACGCTGTCTTGACAGCAGCGAGGGCTGCCGATACGATGGCGCACGGCCGGAGAAAAGCTCTTGCTGCAGCGAAATCACCTACAACACTTGACCTTTAAAGGGCTTTGCACCGCCAGCATCCTGTTCCTACTTCCCTTTTCAGTCCCTGCCGCGCCTTACTTTGAAGATGGCTTCCTGGGTCTGACACAGAAAGAATTGCACGACAAGATGGGCATGCCGCAGGCTGTCCGCGATCGCAAATCGGCGCTCCGTGTCTTTACTTATTATGCGATCACCGATTGGGACAAATATTTCAGGAAGCTCGTGTCGCCAGAGAACGGAGAAGATGTCTATACGTTCAAGCGTGATGGGATCGAGGTGCGTTATTCGTTTAGTTATGCCGTCGATCCGAATGACCAGAGCGAGAATCGGACGTTATATGTCCGCCTAGTCGACATCGAATTTTCTCCGGCAGTTCCGATCAGCCAAGTCCCTTCCCTTGTGCCGGAATTCAAGCCGCCGACAGATGCCGCTTCGCCCGCATTCCGCTCGAACATCTGGGTGCTTCTCTTCAAGGGCCCTGCCTCACCTCAGGCTCGATTCATTGTCAAAGAAGCCACCAAAGATTCACTCGATTGGACGCTTGCCTACCAGTTGTTCTCGCTGCAGGGGTTGCCGGATCCGCTTACGGTCAAATCTCCCGTCGACCGCATGGAGATCAGTACGCAAAGCATCGATCTCGTGAAACGCCGCCAGAAGCACACTCACGAAGCCATGATGAACCCCTACTCACCAGAATTTTCCCAGCAGCAGACGGCTCCTCGACCCTCCCAAGCGGCCAAGAAGGTTCCTGTCCCGAAATACGCCGACTGATGCGCGTTTGATTGTGGTCGGAGTGGACGACGCCGCTTATTGGGCGTGCGACAGGCGGTCTTGCTGCTTTTGTTGGATTTCTGCGGCTTTGTTTTTCATGACGGCCGCAGCGCCGTCGTCGGCAATGTACACGAGCACCGGTGCACAGATGCCGATGAGGACGAGACACCAGAGCGCCAGCGCTCGAATGGCTTCGCTGCGGCTAAGATTCATAGCGACCAAACAGAGCAACCCCAACAGCGAGGCATAGGTAATGATTTTGGACTGCTGAAGCGACATGCCGGGCACAGAAACGACGAATCCCTTCGCGGCCCCAACCAGTTCACCGACCCGCTCGATATCCCCCACATATCCGTCTGCTTCCTGTTCCACAGTCGTGACTTTCGCTCGATAGGAAGGAGGAATCTTATTGTAGTCGTCCGTAATGATTCTCGTGCCCTTCTCGTCCGCATAGGAGTAGAGAGGTTTTGCGTCCACGCCTGACCATGAGATCCAATTCGTGAGGATCACGAGCAGAACGACAATCGCACCACGCCAGACCAAAGGAAGAGTCATACGATAAGTATAGCTCCATCTCCGATGTTGTTGATAATACTCTATTAATTTGGCCAGCATGCCTTGACGCCCGAAGGGACCGATTGTTACCATGCGCACGAGACACTGCTATGAAATCGCTTGAGCCCAGCGCCTCCTCTGCGGTTGGCCACGAACCCGAGTCGTTCATTCGCCGGAAGGTCGTCCGCCTGGCCATCTATGCGGGATTGGCCCTCTTTGCGGTGTTCATGATCATCATGCCGTTGGTCGCGAAGCTACGTGACCCCAACTTCGAAAAGCACATCGCGGAACATCGCGTGATGGTGGGGATGTCGAAAGAACAGGTCCTGCAAGCATGGGGAGGGCCGCAAACCATCCACACCAACTTCACGAAGGACGGCATTCGGCAGGAAGAATGGATTTTCGAGGACTGGGAAAGCGCGGCGATCGTTAAGCACCGCTATCTGTACTTCGAGGAAGGTACGTTGATCGGCGGCTGGTTTCAAGGCTCCGGCGAGAGGCTGCCGACACAATCACCGTCTAATCCGCACATACCCAAGCAGA
>DASTFK010000393.1:0-4072 GCA_035719945.1 Nitrospira sp. | reverse complement strand
TGATGCCTCGTTTGAGAAGAGACGCCATGCATCCAAACGGGCCATGACATTGGATGCATGGCCTAGGACCATTCAAGAGGAGCTTCGGTGATCTTTCAAAACCGGGAGGAAGCGGGACGTCAATTGGCCGCGAGGCTTCGCAAATACCAGGATGCTCCCGACGGCTTGATTCTCGCGTTACCGCGTGGCGGTGTCCCGGTTGGATACGAGTTGAGCATCGCTCTCCATCTGCCATTGGATGTGTTCATCACAAGAAAGATCGGAGCACCCCACAATCCCGAGTATGCGCTGGGCGCGGTCAGCGAAACAGGAAACGTATATCTGAATCCAGATTTCACCGTAGAATTTGGTTGGTCAGCTCCTGTTGTTGCGGATCTCGTCAACAGGGAGCGCCGGGAAATCGCTCGGCGTCAGGCTTTGTATCGGCAAGGACGGCATCTCTTACCAATACGCGACCGCCTCGTGATCGTTGTGGATGACGGGATCGCGACGGGAGCCACCTTCTTGGCGTCCGTTGAAGCCATTCGCTTGCAAGCACCGAAGCGTCTCGTGGCGGCCATTCCGGTAGGGCCACCTGAGACCATCGACAAAGCCAAGGCCGTCGTTGACGAATTGATCGTGCTTTCCACGCCTGAACCATTCTGGTCGGTAGGCAGTCACTATGCCCAGTTCGCGCAGCTAGACGATGAGAAGGTTCTGGAATATTTGCATTCGGCCGAGACATTTCTTCGCGAAGACCGCAAAAAGGCGCCTGCCGCCCGCGCCTGAACGACAAGAAACGGACCCTATGTCACCAAGAAAGACGCCATTAATCAACCGCCCAGGCGAAAGCGATGGATCTGGTAGTCGTCGGGTCACACAGCCGCAAAGCGGTGGAGCGCTTTCTATTGGGGAGTGTCTCTCACTCGGTTTCCCATAGGGTTGCCTGTTCTGTTCTGGTGGTACGTTGAGGTCGCGCTGATAGGTTACCGAGGAGATCTTTCAAATGAAACACACAGTTGCAATCATTGCTGTGTCCCTCATTTCTTTGATGAGTGCTTGGGTATTGGCACAGACACCCCGAGGAAACCCGAAGGCGGGACAAGCACTCTATGAGCAACATTGCCTTCGTTGCCATGGAGACAAATTGGATGGGAAGGGTCGAGACGCGAAGGATTTGATCGTTCCGCCGGCCAACCTTCAATCACAGGCCTCCCGGGCGAAGACTGACTGGGAGTTGCTTGTCACGATCAGCAATGGCGTATTGTTTACTCCCATGCATAGCTTCCGGGGCAAGCTTTCCGATGAGCAGATGCTGGACGTGCTGTCGTACATCAGAAGTATGGCCCCGTTCGACGAGATGAGTTAGCAATCGTGTCGAGTCAGCTGAGAGTTGGTTAAGGAGTCCTTCGTCACCTCGTCGCGTCTCTATTCACTTGGATCGTGCGAAGAAGAACGTGCCCCAACGGGAAGCCGAGGGTCGTCTGCTACGGACGCTCGGGATGGATGTTGGAGACACGGCACAAAACGAATAAGATATGCTACATCCCGACCAATAAATGCGTGACTGCTCATGAAACAGATCCGGCCGTTGTTCCAACCGCTTCCGGCCTCCGGCAGCCTGGAATCGGGGACCGTCATCATACGCGATGGCACCACTGCATCCTTCCGCCCCGCCCGTGCGGGGGACCAGTCGATGATGCAACGGTTCATCGATCGGTTGTCACCGGCATCCAGACGTCATCGGTTCTTTTCTGAAACCGCACCCGCCGCCGACACGATCGCTTCGCTCTGTGATGCCTCCAACCCATCCGAGCAACTCACCATCATCGTCATGAGGACCATCGCTAGACAAACACGCATCATCGCCGCTGGCTCCTATTGGGCGCGGACCGCCGATCAGGCCGAGGTCGCCATGGCAGTCGACGACGACTTTCATGGGAAAGGCCTGGGGACGATCCTGCTCGAACGGTTGGCGATGCTGGCCGTACACCGAGGCTTCACCAGACTGTGGGCGGTGACGCATGCTGACAATCTGGCCATGCGCGAAGTGTTCAGAGAATCCGGATACCCCGTCCACGAAACCTATGAAGGAGGCGACATGCAGGTCGAGCTCTCGCTGCGGCCGACCGAGAGCACGACGACGCGAGTGGAGTTGCGCGAGCGGATCGCCACGACCGCCTCGCTCCGATCGTTCTTCTATCCTCGTTCCGTGGCCGTGATCGGAGCGTCCCGCGATCCTAAGAGCATCGGCTACCGGATCGTCGAAGCCCTTGCCGTCAATCAATTTCGCGGCGCCATCTATCCGGTGAATCCCAAAGCAGCCACCATTGCTGGCTTGGCCACCTACCCATCGGTTGCCGCGATTCCCGACGCTGTCGATCTGGCGGTGATTGTCGTACCGCGCGACGCGGTGCTGCCGGTCATCAACGATTGCGCCGGTCAAGGCATCAGGTCCGTGATCGTGATCTCCTCTGGCTTTGCTGAAACCGGTCCTGAAGGCAAGCAAGCCCAGGACCGTCTCTTGGAGACGGTCCGTCAACAGGGCATGCGCATGATTGGACCGAACTGCTTTGGGCTGCTGAATACCGATCCGGCCGCCCGTCTCAACGCCACGTTCACATCGGCATTTCCTCCCTCCGGCCGCATGGCCATGTCAACGCAGAGCGGCGCGCTGGGGCTTGCGATCCTCGCCGCGGCCGACCGATTACAGTTAGGCGTCTCCTCATTCGTGAGCGTGGGGAATAAAGCCGACGTCTCCACGAACGATCTCCTGCAGTATTGGGAAGACGACCCTTCCACCGACATCATTCTCCTCTACTTGGAGTCCTTTGGGAATCCTCGGCGCTTCGCGAGAATTGCACGGCGCATCGCTCGTCGCAAACCGATCGTGGCGATCAAATCCGGCCGCGGTCTTGCCGGACATCGTGCGGCCAGCTCACACACCGCAGCACTCGCGTCGAGCGAGGTGGCCGTGGACACCCTCTTTCAGCAGTCCGGTGTGATCCGAGCAGAAACTTTGGATGAGCTCTTCGCCCTGGCCCGAGGGCTTGCCGATCAACCTTTGCCGAGAGGGAAGCGCGTCGGCATCATCACCAATGCCGGCGGCCCCGCCATCCTCTGTACCGACGCCTGCGAAGCCGGCGGGTTGTTTGTTCCCGAGTTGTCCAAGGCCACTACCGCAACCCTGTCGGCATTCCTGCCTCCCGCTGCCGCGTTGAAGAACCCGGTCGACCTGATCGCATCCGCCACCCCGGACCACTATGCACAAGCGGTGACCACTCTCCTTGCCTCCAAGGAAGTCGATGCACTGATTGTCCTCTACATCTCCGTGACCGTCGGCGACGCAGCCGGCATTGCAAAGGGGATCTTGAGCGGGATCTCCACTGCCAGGCAAGCCGGTGGCCTTGGGATCCCGATCTACATCTGTTGGATGGCGGAAGGCGATCTCGAACGGACCTTTCACATAGAACGCGAAACGATCCCCACATTTCCATTGCCGGAACATCCGGCAGTCGTGCTCAGCAAGGCCTGTCGGTATCAAGAATGGCGCGCACAGCCGATCGGCATGATTCCGGATTTCGACGATATGGACGTCGCGACTGCGCGAGGTATCTGTGCCAAGGTCTTGTCTCAAGAGGAGTCCGGTTGGCTGACGGTCGAAGACACTAGAGCCCTCCTCGCCTCCGCGAAACTCCCGGTGGCGCAGGGCGGAGTTGCGAGAACCGCGGACCAGGCAGTGGCGTTAGCTTCTGAAGTGGGATTTCCTGTCGCCGTCAAGCTTGCGTCACACCAAGTCCTGCACAAGACCGAGATGGGTGGCGTACATCTGAACCTGGCAGATGAGCAAGCCGTACGGGATGCGTTCGAGGCGATCCGAGCCAGGCTCGCGCAGGAAAACAAACTGGATGCGATGGAAGGCGTGCTGGTGCAGCCGATGTTGACCAGCGGCGTGGAAGTCATGATCGGCATGACACACGATCCACTCTTCGGCCCCTTGATCGCGTTCGGCCTTGGCGGAATTCACGTGGAGATCCTTGGCGACGTGCGATTTCGGATTACCCCGCTCACTGACCGCGATGCAGCTCAGATG
>DASTFK010000392.1:0-3587 GCA_035719945.1 Nitrospira sp. | reverse complement strand
CTGCCGCAAGGCTGCGCCACCCAATCCGGCTCGGTTGGCGGAGACGAGTACGCCGAGGAACAGATTGACGAACCCAGGATCAAACACATTCTTCCTCCGGAATACAGCATGAACGCCTCTCGGCCGCGTCCCTCCCGGGCGGAACTATCGGCGCTGAATGCGACCGGCCTTCCTGCGGGCGCCCTCTCGGATGTGTTGTTTGATTTTGATGAGGCCGTTCTACGGCGAGACGCGCTCCCGGTGCTGGAAGCAAACGCAAGGCGGCTCATGGATGACGGCGTCTCTCGTCTCACGCTCGAGGGCCGGGGCGATGAAATCGGTACCACCGCCTACAACCTTGTCCTTGGAGAGCGCCGTGCAAAGAGCGTGAAGTCGTATCTGCAGGAACTCGGCCTATCGGTTCAACTCAGAACCACAAGTTACGGCAAGGATCGGCCCCTCTGTTTTAAGCACAGCGAGGGCTGCATGCAGAAAAACCGCAGCGTGCACTTCGTCGTGAAGGAATAGCTCCCTCAATCCCGACGTTCAGGCGGGTGTCTAACCAATAGAAAGCCCGCTTCCTTTTTGGAGGCGGGCTTTTGTATTTGGATCGGGCCTTGCCCGATCTCGCTCAGCCGCTGTTATCTAATGAGACGACTGGGAAGATGACCAGATTTCCGTTGGCGGTCGCCGTTTCTCTAATTCTGGAACATCTTGAGCGGTTCCGCCCACAAATACGTGTAATATCAGCTCCAAGTGATAGCACTTGTGACGATTGGATGGTCGGAATCCCACCAGACACATCTAGGGGAGTTCCTAGTACGCCGATCTAATGAGCCAGCCTATGATCCCGCGTCAATAGCTCACTGTGATCGCTTGACACTGGGAGGGTGCCATGACTCGTCAATGTGCGTGGTGTGCAACATACCTCGACTTCGTTCAATCCGAAACCTGTGTGACCCATGGGATCTGTGAGAGCTGCGTGGAACGGATTCGCCACGCCACACTTGAAGAGCTTGCACCTCCACCTGAAAAAATTCTCATCGGCGACGGCCACCTGGCGCCTTCGGTGATGAGGACCTGATTTCGCGACCGGTCCGAGAGCCTCACTGACGTTCCCGGCTAAACAGGTCGCGTTGAAACTGTTCCAGTTGTTTGGTCAATCGGTCCAATTCGTTGCGCGTCTCCTCCAGCCGGTGTTCGGCTGAAAGCACCTTCCCCTCCTCGAACTGCCCAAATTGTTCCTGCAAACGCCGACTTTCCACGACGAGAACGTTCGTCAGATGACGGCCCAGCTCCTGATCCGTCAGTGGCACGTCCCGACTCTTGATGGCCATTTCGGCCTTAAGAACCCTGACGGCGCGGCCGAGATCCTGCGTCCGCTCGAACAGCTCCTGTCTCAACTGATCCGTTAGAAGCGACAGCCGGCGCGCCAACAGCTTGTACGCCACAATGAGCCCGGCGATTGCAAGGAAGGTCACTGTTCCAAAGAGCCGGTTCGTCAAGGCAATGGGTGGAGGCACCAACGGCGGAGAGAATGCATACCCGACGAACATCAGGGCAATGCACACTGCGGCAACCATCAGCGGAGAATAGACAGAGGCGACCCAGTAGGTGAGCCCAAGAGGGATGACATAGAGCAGCCAAGGTGTGAAACCCAGGCCGGTTCGGACGTCGATGAAGAAGACTACGGCAAGAAGCCCCGCGATGGCGACTGAAACGCCCAGTTGTTGAGATTTCATTTACGGGGACTCGAGCGACAGACAGACGTCAAGTGCATCCTGTAAGAGCGCCTGCCGTGTGATCGCCAGATTGCACGTCGGACAAGTCAAAAATCCTCCATTCGGAATCAGTGCTGAGTCCTTGCAGTGAGGACAGGCCGGCGTTCCGAGCACGCAAGATGGACGTGTGGTGGTGGGCAAAATAGACATACAAGCCGCCTTTCTTCAGCTAGGTGAACTGCTGGAGACGTCGTCAGAGAAACGGAAAACGATGCAGGATAAATGAGGAATGAGAACCGGGGGAAAAATTTTCGGCTATTCTACAGATTTGGGAAAATTTGTAAAGGGCGGGGGATGGTCTGGGGCTGTAGGTTTCTCGTGCTTGCGCAACGCGCACGCCAGAACGGGTGATGGGAGGTGGATGTTCGCCTCTGCTCCTGCGATGGGTGAAACCGCATGGCCCTATCGCTGCTTGGCTCCGCAACTTGGTCCGTCCTGGACTTCGTCCGAACGGACCTTCGAACAGTGCGTCTCGCCATCGCCTGCGGCGACCACAGCGATAGAGCCATGCACCCATCGCAAATCGCGTGAAGCCACCATCCACCTCCATCGGAAAGGAGAACGAGTGAAGCTTGGAGGGATCATTAGGGTGGTGCTCTTCTGGGACACGGTACGTCTCGACGCGCCGAGGGTGGGTGGGTGAAAAGGTCGCGCACGTTTGGACTGATTTAGGCTGCTCCTTATGCGAAGGAACAAGTGAAGCAGACGTAAAATGCGTGCAAAATTAAAAGAGCCCGCCTCCCTTTCGGAAAGCGGGCCCCTCTCTTGGATTTTGGCAATGTTTCCATTGCCGTTTTCTAAGATGACCTCATCCTATCAAACAGCTCAAAAAGGGGGCCTGGGAAAATGACCAGAACGGTCGGGAAAAACCTCCAGCTGCCTTACTCTTGGCCGATCTCATAGACAAGGATCACCGTCGCTTCGACCTTGATTTCGCCGGAGAACACCGGTGTCTCGCCGCCGCCTTCCATGGCCATCATTGACCGGGTCATCTTGGGCACAGGCTGCACAACGTGGCTCTCCTCGGTCGCCTTGAGCAGACGAATCAGCCTCACCTTCAAGGCCTCACTGAGCGTCGATGCCTTCTCGCGGGCCTTGGCCGCCGCCTGTCTGAGAGCCCCGAGCTTCGCCTGCTGCTCGTCACGAAGCGCCCAATGCAGGCCCTGGAACTGATTCGCTCCCGCGGCGAGCGATTCTTCGATCACCGGACCGACCTTATCCAGATTGCGTACTTCGACCGTCAACGTATTGCTGATGATGTAGCCGATGATCTCCGGCGGCCCGGCCGGACCTTCGGAGCGTTTCGGCGGCGGCCTGTATTGCGGCGAAACTGCAAATGAGGCGGTCTGAATGCGTTCATTCTCGATCTGCAAGGCACGGAGGCGCTCCACGACCTTGTTCATCACCAGTCGGTTTTGCCGCTGAGCTTCCCCGACGGTCTTGCCCGTCGTGTCCATCCCCAGGGTCACGAACGCGGTATCCGGCGCGAGCGAGATCTGACCGTGTCCCGTGACTGTAACCACCGGCTTTGGAACCTCGTCGTGCGCCAGCGCCGCCAATGGCACGACCAGCCATATCATGAGCAACAAGACCATCATGATGGAGGACCTCCCCTCCTGCGCTGCCATGAGACCTCGTTTAACATTTCATGCGCCTCCATCGCCGGCTCAAGACCAACATGGTCACGCCTGTGATGCCGCCGAAGAGCCAGGTTAAGAGCCGGATCGGAAACCAGAAGAAGGCGATCGCGGCCTCGATCGTGGGAAATCGCAGGGCTTCAACCATGTATTGAAGGCCATCGTTTTGAAAGATGGGATATAGCACCAT
>DASTFK010000391.1:0-4536 GCA_035719945.1 Nitrospira sp. | reverse complement strand
CCCCTCCCGGGCGTACCGGCGGAATTCCTCGAGACTGAGTGAATAGGTCGGAGAAGGCACGGTTTCTCCTATGGCTCCTGACTCACGATCAATTTTTGTCCGACTTCGATGATGTCGTCTGGAAGCTTGTTCCACTTGCGCAAGGTGTCGACTTTCACGCCATAACGCCGGCTAATGCGATAGAGGGTTTCCCCCGGTTTCACCAGGTGGATATTCGGTCCGACCTTGGCATCCATTTGTAGATCAGCCGGAGGGGACGATGCGTCGGGCTGAGACCCCGGTGTCGTGCCCAATAGCTCGTTCATGCTCGGCGTGGAATCTGGCGGTGGAGATTTGGGGATGTGAGGCGCCGAGCGCTTCATGTCCGCCTTCGCCTTGCGTTCGAGGAGCGCCGCCTCCTTGATCGCCTCACTCTCTTCCTGCGCGCGAGCCAGTTGCTCGCGCACGGCCTGCACCTGAGCGGTGAGTTCCCGGTTGCGTGTTTCGTATTCGGTCAACTCCCGCTTGGTCCGTTTGACCTCATTGTCCAGTTCGCCCGTCCGCTTTTCTTCCTGGGCGAGGAGACGCTGAAAATTGAGGCTCCGCGCCTTCTCCGCCTCATATTTTTCCGACAGTACACAACCGCTGAACACCAGGCCTCCACAAATCAGCACGATGATCCTTCCGGCCGGTCGCAGCAGGGATCCTCTTACACGTGCTTCCCCCTTCATGTATTCCTCCTCATCGCACGCGGATGCGTGCCCGTACGTTCCCCGATCAGAGTGCCGCAGTGCTCGCAATCCTCTCAATTGGATTGGATAGAATAATGGCCAAGGGCGCGAAAGTCAAAGAGAATGGGGCCAGACGTCGAGTTTGACCGTCTAGCGTGGGCTATGGTAACAACTGGCGGTGAGGGGTCGTTTTCCCCTGCTGAATGTCCCGGATCCCGGTTCGACTCCATGACGACGGCAGAACTCCAGGCTCGACTCATAGCCTTGCGGGATGAGATCCGGCGCCACGACTACCTCTATTACGTTAAGGCCAAACCTGCAATCTCTGATTCGGCCTATGACGGCCTGTTTCGGGAGTTATCGGAGCTCGAGCGGGCTCACCCAGAACTGGTCACGCCGGACTCACCTACCCAACGCGTGGGTGCGCCTCCGCTCGATTCCCTGAAAAAAGTCCGCCATGAACAGCCGATGCTCAGTCTGGATTCGCTCGTCGACCGCGGCGATGTGCTGGCATTCGATCAACGGATGAAGCGCGAGCTGGAGGTGGGCGCCGTTGAGTACACGGCGGAGCCAAAATTCGACGGGCTTTCGGTGGAATTGCTGTACGAAGGGGGCGCGTTTGCTCGAGGTGCCACCAGAGGAGACGGGACCACCGGAGAGGACGTCACGGTCAACCTGCGAACGATACGGGCGCTGACCCTCCAATTGATGCCCAATACGGGCTACCCTGCCAGACTGGTCGCGCGTGGTGAAGTGTATATCCGGCTCGATGACTTCCAAACCTTGAACCGCACGATGACCGAGCGCGGAGAGGAAGGCTTTGCGAACCCGAGAAATGCCGCCTCGGGAGCCTTACGCCAGCTTGACTCGGCGATGACTGCTGCCCGCCCCCTCGCATTGACCTGCTACGAGATCATGGCGCTGTCTGGGAAAGGACTGCTCACCCACTGGGAAGAACTCGATGCCTTGTCGCGATGGGGCTTTCCAGTGCCGTTGCATCGGCGCCTCTGCGGATCCATCGAAGAGGCAGCCGACTATCATCGCGACACCGAAACTCTCCGCGACAGCCTCCCCTATGAAATCGACGGCGTCGTCATTAAAGTCAACCGGCGGGATTGGCAGGACCGGCTCGGCTACAAATCGAGAAGTCCGCGCTACGCTGTCGCCTATAAATTCACTCCCCGCAAGGAGGTCACGAAGGTTCAGGACATTGCGGTATCCGTCGGGCGCACCGGTACCTTGACCCCGCTTGCACTGCTAATCCCGGTGGAAGTTGGCGGGGTCACGATCAGCCGAGCGACGCTCCATAACGCCGATGAGGTGGCGAGAAAGGACATCCGTGTCGGTGATACCGTCCGGGTGGAACGCGCGGGCGATGTCATTCCGGCAATCGCCGAGCGGGTGGCCGTATCGGAGGAGGTCCGCGGCGAGCCCTTTCGCATGCCGGATCACTGCCCCGTGTGCGGCTCGAACGTTGCCAGAGAGGGCGCGTACTACTATTGCACCGGGCAGTCCGTCTGTCCGGCGCAACTCAGGGGCGCCATCGAGCATTTCGCATCGAAGGGGGCGCTTAACATCGAAGGGCTCGGGAAGAAAACCGTGGCCCAGTTGGTAGATGCCGCGCTCGTGCGTTCGCTGGCCGACCTGTACCGGCTGACCAAGCCACAGCTGCTCACCCTTGAGGGATTCGCTGACCGCTCTGCCAGCTTGCTGCTCTCGGCCATCGAACGCAGCAAAACGGTTTCCCTCGACCGGTTTTTAATGGGACTGGGCATCCGACAGGTCGGACAGCACCTCGCCAAGGTTCTCTCGCGGGAATTCGGATCGCTGACCCGAATCATGGAGGCCGATGAAGCCAGGTTGCGGCAAGTCGCGGCCATAGGACCGGAAATTGCGGCGAGCCTGGTGTCATATTTTTCGGAAGAGCACAACCGAGGGGTGATTCGAGAGTTGCTCGACAGCGGCTTTACGATCGACGTGCTCCCGCCTTCTTCTGCAACCACCTCGCTTGCGGGGAAGATTTTTGTCTTCACGGGCGGGCTCAGTGATCTGACCCGAGAGCAGGCTGGGCAGTTAGTGGAAGAGCATGGGGGCCGGGTCGCCTCCAGTGTGAGTAAAAAGACCTCCTACGTGGTTGCGGGAGAGGATGCCGGTTCCAAGCTGGAACAGGCGGCGAAGCTGGGGATTACCGTGCTGACCGAAAAGGAATTCCAGGCACTGATGGAGCGGGAGCGCGATGAAAGGCAGCCTGTTAGCCGACCAGGTTAAAGTTGGGAGCTTCCACTGCAACGGGCGTTTTTTCTTCACGGAAGATCTGGACGCTCCGAATGGAGCGGGGTTCGGCTTCATGGACGAGAATCCGGCAGTTTCCGATACGTAGTTCTTCTCCGACTTTTGGAATCCGACCCAATTCCTGCTGAATCAGCCCGCTGATCGTCACCGCTTCGTCGCCGAGATCGACCTTGAGGAAATCATTCACCTTTCGCACTTCCGTACGGCCGTGCACGAGGATGTGGTTCTTGCCCAGGCGCTTGATCAACTCTTCGGTGATGTCGGTTTCATCCATGATCTCGCCGACGACTTCCTCAAGCAGGTCTTCGAGTGTCACAATGCCCATGACGCCTCCGAATTCGTTCACAACCACCGCCATGTGCCGCTTTTCCTGCTGAAATTGCTTCATCAGATCGTCCGCCGTTTTCCCAGCCGGGACAAAAATAGGCGGATAGGCGATTTCCTTCAACTTAGCGTCCGTCTGATTTTTAGCCAGTTCGGTTAAGGCCCGGCTCTTGTAGAGGATGCCGGTGATATTGTCGAGGGTGCCGTCATAGACGGGAATTCTCGAATACTTGGAGGTGTACAAGAGTTCCTGCGCCTCTTTGAGCCGCAAATTGCCGTCCAAGGAAAAGACATAGAGGCGGGGCGTCATGGCGTCTTCCGCCGTGATGTCCTTCAACTGGAAGACGTTCTTGATCATCTTGACCTTTTCGACCTCGATGGCACCGGCCTTCCCTCCTTCGTCGAGCATGATTTTGAGCTCTTCTTCGGTCACCAGCGGCAAGGTCAATCCCTTCCCGCCGGTCACTTTATGGATAAACGGCACCATGACCGCCAGGATCGGTCTGAGCAGGAATTGGACACCATAGACCGGATAGGCCATGTTCAATGTCACAGGCACCGCAAATTTGGCGGCCAACGTCTTGGGCACAACGTCCACCGAGACGAGCAGCACGAAGGTGAGCAGCCCGACCACGACCGCGATCGTATCATCGAAGAAGGTCCGGTCCGCCCCATAGGTGTTCAAGGTCAGGAACGTCGCGTACATCGGAATGGCGGTGCCCACCAGCCGGTCTCCGACAAGGATCGTGGCCAGAAGCTTTTGGGGGTCGCTTCGCAAATGGAGCGCCATTTTGGCGCGGTGGTTATGAATTTGAGCCAATGCGCGCAGCTTGGTCTCATTCACGGCGAAAAACCCGATTTCCGCCGTCGAAATCACGGCAGAAAGAACAATAAGGCCGAGCAGAATCGCAATATCCATAGAGGTTCCGGGTTTAGGGACGGGCCACGCGCACGGTCGTCCGGACACAGGAGAACAGAGAGCTTCTTCCGGCGATTGGACAGGAGAGGCACATGGGGGAAAGGCCAAGGTCGATGCGGAAGGCGTCGTGGGGGGGTACGGTTTTCATGAGGTGTACATCTATCATAGGCCTGGATGAGGGGCAAGCACTTCAGCAAAAGTCACCGTAAAATCATTGACTTATATTTCAGGGCTCAGCTATCGTCCCGAAAAACAAAGGACTGTACGGCCAAATCCGCTTCCAACCTCATG
>DASTFK010000390.1:0-4653 GCA_035719945.1 Nitrospira sp. | reverse complement strand
TTATGATCCCGATCTCATCGCCGTTCCGGAAGGGAGTTTCGGAGGGCCCGATGCATTCTGCGATATGACCTCTGTGCCTCAGCTGCGAATCGTGATACAGAACCAAGGCCAAGGGACTGCTCCGGCATCGATGACCCGAGTGAAATTTTCACCCGGTGGGACCATGGAAATTCCAACACCCGCTCTGCCATCTGCCCAGCGCACGATGCTTTCTCCAATTCGCATTCCCGCAGCCTGTTTCGACCCCGATTGCGATTTTACGATTACGGTCGATTCGACGGCGGAAATCAACGAGACCACAGGCGAAGAGAACAATGTGACAGATGGGCGCTGTATCCGGCCATAAACCGTGGCTCTCATTTCGCGGAACTGGCGGGGCCGCCTCAAAGAAAATTGCTTGCGTCTTTTGAAGGTGGGGCGGCTGCTTGCCGCCCCCATTTCCGTCGCCTGAAGACTAATGGATATGCCTAAACTCAGCCGAAAAGTGCCCTGCGGATTTTGAGGTATCACGCTGCCCAAGCAACGTGTCGTCGTTCCATCGCTTTCGCCGCTGCATCCCTCAACCTCTCCGCCTCGACTGGCTTGACCAAGTAATCAGCCACACCCTTCCGGAGAAAGGAAACGGCCATTTCGGTCTCCGGATAGCCGGTAAGGACAACAAGGGGGACATGAGGGTACTCTCTCTGGAAATAGTCGATGGCCTCGACACCATTGATTTTAGGCATGCGGATGTCACAGATCACGGCATCCAACACCAACCGATTCTCTCCTGTATTGATTGCCTCGATGGCCTGCTCCCCGTTTTCCGCTTCGAGGACGTCGTACCCGGCCTTTTCCAGAGTCATCCTGACCACCGTCCTGACAGAGGGCTCATCATCGATCACGAGTATGCGTCCGTTTCCGGTTAACGTCCCAAACAATAAATCTGATTTATACTCAGTCATGGCGTTCTCCTTTTTTATCAAGTTTTTTTGAACTCTCTCAGCGAATCACACGTGCTGCCACTACAAACGCAACGTCTGTGCCAGATGACGATTAGCTGCGAAAGGGCAGTTATTCAAGGGATTTCATTGCTTCCTCGTTGAAACGATCTTCATACGTTCTCTGAGTGGGCGACCTTGTAGATACCCAAATCGATGCTGTATGGATGTAATCCGATTCACCAGAGCCATCTCGCGGCGCGTAGCGGGCCGGCGCCTGACTCGCCTGCTCTCCACACCGCTTTCATCGCCTCTGGGATGAATATGCCTCAGACTTTGCAGTAGACTGAGGGGGAGGAGAATTCACCGGGAGGCACATCCATGCGCAAGCGAATCATCGGTCAAAAAGAGGAAACGTCCGCATCGTCTGAGCAGGGTTGGTTGAACGTGGAAGGACTTGCCGAGGTGGAGATCACCTCAGAGGACGCCACGCATCCCATCGAATCCGCATTGCTACTGGGTGAAACGTCGGGATGGCGGGCCGCAGAGGCTGGGGCACAGACAATCCGGCTGCTCTTCAACAATCCGCAACGGCTCCAACGGATCTGGATGAATTTTGTGGAACCCGAAACTGCACGCACTCAGGAGTACGTCCTGCGTTGGTCGCCGGATAGCGGACAGTCCTTCCGCGAGATTGTTCGGCAGCAGTGGAACTTCAGTCCCCCTAGCACCACGCACGAGATGGAAGACCATCATGTGGAACTCCCGGCGGTTACGATGCTCGAATTGCGCATCATTCCGGACATCAGCGGCGGTAATGCCGTCGCATCTTTAGCGCAACTCCGGCTTGCCTAAGGCATAAAGACAACGGTGTCAGGAACCATTCGCGGCACGTGCCTGGCCGGCGCGTTTTTCAAAGACCCGCGGTTTAGGAAAGAGCGGTTTAAGCCGTTGAACTAACACCAGAGAATTCTATCTGGGCGGCTGTCGGAGCAAAGGCAGCATCGAACGCTTCCCGTCTGACCTCGCCATCAGCATCCTCACGGTACACCAGCTCGTCGCGATCGAAATCGTATTCGGGTAACACGGGACTCGTCCAGCGCTTCAGAAAATATTGATACCAAAGCGCATAAAGCCCGTGTTCCTGACGATCGTGCTGGAAAACGTATTCGGGGCGCGTCCCGACCTCAAGGCCCGTATGGTAGCACTGGAGCCAAACGTGTTCCCCGAGAATGGCGAGTCTGACAAGCGGGAGATCAGAATACAGTTTCAGTTTGACCGGTTTTCCAGCCGCCTTGAGAGACTTCAGGAGTCTAATACTGGCCACGACCTCATGGTGCACACGGCTCCAGGCGGCTGCAGGATCTGGTTGTTGCTCGATGCGACGACGCACGACATCACTGAAGGGGTTGGCGAGCAGGATTTTGCCTTCTAGACAATTTTGGACAATGGGATATAAATCACTCTTCGGATCAGCGAACGTTGAGAATCCCGTAAAGCCGATCACTCGAAGTGGGCGACCGAGTCCTTGGTGGGTCTTGTTGGCTGCGATTTGATGGCGAACCCCCTTCCCTTGTGTATGGAAGCACGATACCAACCCCGCCTCGGCAGCAGTTTTGGCGAGTCGCCGGTCTTTGATACTGCGACGGATAAAATTGACAAATAGGATCATGAACATGGCAACGGCCAGTTCCACGGACATGAGCAGCACCTGTTCATGCTCCACATGGGACCAGAATGCCAAGAAATGCCGGGCTGCCCATGGAAGCGAGAAGGCGATGCCGGCACTGACAACGATGACGACCAGATGGGAGCCCATGGAGGCTAGATGGTGCAACGCCGTGCCATCTTTTGCGATATGGTCTTTCAAAACGAGTTAACCTTTCGTTTGAGTTCAGGAAACTTGCTAATCACATCAGTCAGTGTCTCGGACGCTCCTCGGTTGTCCCACTTGTGAGCCAGAGCCGATACAGTATAAGCAGACTCTTTTTTAGATCGTTCGTTGAACCGGCGCAGCGTGAGATGATGCTAGCGACTACCGGTGCTCGATACCTGCGGAGAAGGAGCAGGAGGCACGATCAAAACGGTTACTTTGTTCACTCTACAGAACAGTAGCTACGTTGTACAGTAAATTGTCTGTTACGTTTTGATCACGCCATGTTCACATTTCTCGCTTCTTGGTTGAAGCAATCTTCATACGTTCCCTGAGCGGGGTGACCTTGAGGTTACCCACACCGATGCCTATGTGCAATTTGACTTACCAGCACTATTTCGCGGCGCACAGTGGGCTGGAACGAGCGGTCACTGTATTGGTTCAATGGTCGCGGGCGGTCGGAGGGGCTTTCTCTGCTTCTCGTGGTCTTGGTCGATGACCTTTAAGGCTTCCAGTTGGGACTCTAACTCCTCAATACGCTTATCTCGCTCTTGAATTTGTCTCTGGAGAGCTTGCACCTTGCCCGACGTATCGACAGCAGGTTCCCGCTTAGGTTCCACCGTGGTAGCGGGAGCTGTTCCGCAGGCGCTGAGAGCGACGGGCAAAATCACCGCCCCTATCAGGCCGATCATGATCTTGATGTGCGACAGAGTCATGGTCCTACGTGTTTTCAACGCCACAGACCGACATTCCACCAATCATTATGACAGACTGAGTGAATAAAAAGGGGGACAGGACCCACAGCGGTCGCATGACTGACGCAGACCGTTCGACACACGAAAGTGGAACTACGCGTACGGGACCATTGACTCCAGTCCCTTTAGCCATGTAGGGTGTTTGACAACGTATTGAGCCACGCCGACTGTCCTATCCTGCGCGCTTCCCCATCTTCCCTGCGCGTGTGATTCCCCTGGTCTCCGCCGCTTTTACGCCAGAGTACGCGTTTCGAGCACTATGGGGTGAAGTGGTTTCGTCTGCCATTGCACAACAGAGGAGGTTTCTCATGAATCAGGAACAGTTCGGACAATTCTGGGAGCAACTCAAGGCACCTCTGCAAGCGAAGTGGGAGAAGATCACGGAGCCGGATCTTCTCGAGATTCAAGGCAACCTCGCAACGTTTGCCGCAATTCTACAGAAGCGTTATGGGGAATTGCACAAGGAAGAAGTGAGCACGTGGGCCAAGCGACGTTATGCTCACTGGAGCGGAAACTATGCTGGGTATCCAGATCTCAAGCCAGCCGTGTAACCCACTCTCCGTGCAGAGGGCAAGCCATTCCAGGTATTTGTTGGGCATGTTCAATAGGTTGAGCCATCAGAGGGGGATCGCGTCATGCGAAAGATCGTCATTAACAAGAGCTATGAACAATTTTGCTTAAGTCATAAGGCGTTCCTGCGGTTACGAGAACTTGGACAGCGGGAAGCGCTGCAAGAGATCGATCTTGGTGCCTATTGGCCTGCTGCCTCAACGCCCCAAGAACCGAAATTCAATCAGTGCGGGAAACTAATCCCGAGAGACGACCAGATGTTGGCCCAAGTCGTAGAGGAGCTCGGTGTGGCTGCAAATGGATTTTGCGCTGAGTTGAAAGTGGTGGCGATCCCCGATGATGTCCGTTGGGAGATTCGATCGATTGATGGTCAGGAGCAAATCAGTGAGGTGCATCGTACCTGGGCATGAGCACAACGAAGAAGGCTCACGGTGTTCATTCTAATCGATTGTTGAGGGAGATGTGCAATGGCGGCAACTGGACGGGTTCAGAAAACTGCAAGCACGCCTAGGCCAACGCGTCCCGCCGAAGACCT
>DASTFK010000389.1:0-3050 GCA_035719945.1 Nitrospira sp. | reverse complement strand
GATTACGTCTAACGCACGACTTTGTCGGTCGCGATCTGGAGACTCTCCGTACAATGATAGGGTCGAGCAATATCGATATGATCGATGGCCACACCGCTATAGCAATCGCGGGGAACATAGAGACAGGATATTTTGCCGGTGTGATCACGAGAGGTGACTAACAATTTTCGCTGACATCAGCGTCATGGAGCATTTCATGAAGGGTCAGGGTCAGGGCCAAGGCAAACTGGCATTATGCGAATGTGGAAAACTACATTTCACCTATGGAACGGTGACCGTGCATTTTGAGCGTGATGAATTCTTTCTCTTCGCCGAAGCTGTTGGTCGGCTTAGCGCAATGATGAAACAGGCCCCTAACGGCTCTCCCCTGAGCGCGAGGCCGGCTACCGACGTCAGAATCTGTCATTAGATCAGCAGGAGTTATGAAATGAAATTCTGCAATTGTCCACGGTGCCAACGAGAGAGTCTGTTCCAGACAGGCGCCTTTTGGGCCTGCGGTGTCTGCGGCTATGCGATCACGCATAGCGCTCTCACGATCGATGAACGCCGATCCAAGGAGACCGGGACTTCGCCTTTCGGCTCACCGCGATGATTCTAACGGAATGTATTTAGCCATGCGCAGGAACCGATTCCGCCGCAACGACGAACTCCCTGTGCTGATCAGCCTCCTGGTCTCTCTAGGCATCTTGGTGGGGACCGTCGTCACGGTATGGATGCGGACGATCGTGTTGGCGTGAGTGTCGTGGGCATACACAAATCAAAGTGGTCGCAAAAGCCGCGCCGCGCACGGCACGAGAAGAGGCTCTACTGAGAAGGCTGGATCACGCAGCACGAGGGGAACAACGAGGAAGGAGTGACGTGTGGTCTAGCCGGCTTCGCGATAGCCGCATTCCTCGTTCCTGCATTGCACGCTGCGGCCGGCTTGCTTGCTGACTTTTTCGATAAGGAAAGGGGCGCTGCAGGTCGGACAAGCCTTGGGAATGGGACGGTCCCACAATGCAAATTCGCAGGCCGGATATTTGCTGCAGGCAAAGAACGAACGGCCTTTGCGCGTCCGCTTCTGAACAAGATCCCCGCCGCAACCAGGCTGGGGACATTTCACGCCGAGCGCAAGAGGTTTCGTCGTCTTGCATTCCGGATAGGCCGAGCAAGCGATGAACTTCCCGAAACGGCCAGTCTTCACCACCATCGGGCTCCCGCATTTTTCGCAGACCTGATCGGTGGTGATCTCCTGCTTTGGGACGATTTTAATCGTGCCGTCAGGCAGTTTCTCAAAGTTTTGGGTATTCTTACAGGGCGGATCGTCCTTGTAGCCGGGACATGCCAGAAACTTGCCGTTGCGTCCCCATTTGATTTCCATCATCCGGCCGCATTTCTCGCAGGGAATGTCGGTGGGAGGCTCGACCGTGTCCTTCGGCCCCGGGATGGATTTCGCTTTCTCGAGGTCGGCGGCGAAGGGGTTATAAAAGTCGCGCACGGCATCTACCCAGGGCTTGTTGCCCTCTTCGACCTCATCAAGCTCCGCTTCGAGCTGTGACGTGAAATCGACGTTGACGACATCCGGAAACCCCTTGAGCAGAAAATCATTGACGGTCCTTCCCGTTTCAGTCGGGAGAAACCGCCCCTCCACTTTTTCGACGTACTTGCGCTCTTGAATAGTCGAAATAATGGCCGCATAGGTCGACGGCCGTCCGATGCCCTTCTCTTCGAGCTCTTTGATCAATAACGCTTCATTGTAGCGTGGAGGCGGTTGGGTGAAGTGTTGCTTGGAGGTGACGCCGGGGATGGTCTGCTCGACCTGTTCCACGAGGCGCAGCCGCTCGCCTTCCGTCAATTCAGGCAGCTGCCGCTCAGCACTGTCCTCGGCTTCCTCTTCCTGCTTTTGTTTCTGCGCGAAAAGCTCCTTGTCGACGCCTTCCATGTACACAATCGTATGACCGGGAAACTTCACGATGGTGCCGCTGGAACGGAACAGATACCTGGCAGTCGTGTCCACCGGCGAGGATTCGACCCGGGTGACGTCCAAAATGGCCGGCACCATTTGCGAGGCAATGAACCGGTTCCAAATCAATTTGTACAGGTTGTACTGATCCTGTTCGAGATAGGCACGGACCGATTCCGGATCGCGCGCCGCCGACGTGGGCCTGATGGCCTCATGCGCTTCCTGGGCGGCCTTTGAGGTCTTATAGACGTTCGGCGTGTCCGGAAGATACTCGGCGCCGAACCGCTCTTGGACGACCTGTCTGGCGTCGGCCATCGCTTCCTGCGAGATCCGCGGCGAATCGGTCCGCATATACGTGATGAGTCCGGTGGAGCCCTCGGAGCCGATTTCTACGCCTTCGTACAGCTGCTGCGCGAGCGTCATGGTCTTCTTCGGCGTGAAATGAAGCTTACGGGCCGCCTCTTGCTGCAGACGGCTCGTGATGAACGGAGCCACAGGGTTCCGCTTCTTTTCCTTCCGTTCGATCGACGTGACGACGAAGGGTTTCCCCTGAATGGCATTAACGACATGCTGGGCCTGTTCGGCGTTTCCGATCGAAGCCTCTTCACCATTAATACTGTGAAGCTTGGCTTCAAACGGCGGAGGATTGGCCCCGGCAAGCAAGGCGGTAATCGACCAGTATTCTTCTGTACGAAACGCCTCCCGCTCAGCCTCTCGCTCGCACATGAGCCGCACGGCCACCGACTGCACCCGTCCCATCGAGAGCCCGCGGCGCACCTTGTTCCACAACAACTGACTGCCCTGATAGCCGACGATGCGGTCGAGGACGCGCCGGGCCTGTTGCGCGTTCACGAGCTTCATGTCGATCTGGCCTGGAGACTGCAGCGCCTGCTTGATCGCCCGCTCGGTGATCTCATTGAAGAGCACGCGAAACACCCGCCCGTCGCTTTTCTTCTTCGACTTTCCGCGCAGCTCTTCGGCAAGATGCCAGGCAATCGCCTCCCCTTCACGGTCTGGGTCCGGAGCAAGGAAGATTTTGTCGGCGGATTCCGCTTTCTTCTTGATATCGGCCAGAACCTTGGACTTGCCTTTGATCGTCACGTACTGG
>DASTFK010000388.1:0-3424 GCA_035719945.1 Nitrospira sp. | reverse complement strand
ATCGGTCAGGGATTTAAGGTGTCGGTCTCGGAGGCGTATAAACGAGCAGATGCGGGCCCGCTTACAGCTTCCGATATCGAGAAGTGTTTGCCCCCCCGGACTGCGCGTGGAAAATGGATTAAGCGTAGCGACAAGTTATGGAAGCTGGGTAACAAGCCGATAGTCGCCAGATTAGTCGAGCAGGACACTATGATCATTGTGCGACGCGTGAGATAGCAACACCGGGCCGGATCGATTTGGCAGATTAAATCGAAACACGCTGGCGAATCTAGGAATTGATCGCGGGGACGCGGAGGTGTCTACTTCCGCAGCTGCCTGGCCAGGAAGTCCTGAGTGAGACGGATAATTTCCTTCGCCTTCAAATCCAGCGCGAAATGTCCGGCGTCCAAGATGTGCACCTCGGCTTGGGGGTCATCCGTTTTGTAAGCCTCTCCACCGGCTACCGTAAACGAGGTATCGTAGCGGCCCCAAAGAACAAGCAGCGGCGGCTGGTTGTCACGAAGCCACTGCTGCCATTTCGGGTAAGATTTGACGTTATTTTGATAGTCATAAAAGAGATCCAACTGGATTTCCGCCTGTCCCGGCTGGTTGAGGAAGTAATATTCGTCCATCCACAAATCGGGGTTGTATAGCGCGGGGTCGGGCGAGGTGCCCAGGTGCCTTTTGCGGGTTGCTTCAAGAGACAACAAGTTGCTTCGCACCTCAGCCTCGTGAGCCGGTCTGTTCTCCCAGAATGACCGTCGGACTGCCCAAAGAGGAGATAGGCCCTGTTCGTGCGAGACGGCATTTTGGATAATCATCGCCTCCACTCTTTCGGGATGAGCCAAAGCCATACGAAAACCAACCGGGCCGCCGTAGTCCTGCATGAACAGTGTATAGCGATCCAGATGCAGTTGCTCTGTGAAGTGCTGCATGACCTTCGCCAAATGATCAAAAGTGTAAGCGAAGGTTTTAGGATCCGGCCAGGAGGAGTGTCCAAAGCCGGGATAGTCTGGAGCGATGAGATGATATTGGCTGGCCAAGTCCGACCCCAGCAGCGCCTGATACATCCGGGAAGAAGAGGGCAGCCCGTGGAGAAGCAGAATCGTAGGTCCATCTTTCGGTCCGGCCTCTCGATAGAAAATATCGAGATCGTCGACCTGGACTGTGCGGTAGAAAACTTCACCGAAAGCATGTGCGAGGTTCATGACGAGGATGACTCCAATTGGGATTAATGAGGCTCGCTTCATCGAATCAATCAGCTGCAGACAGTTAGAATGTAGGCGTTAGTCGATCTCAAAGATGACCTCCACCACTGCCGGTGCGCCGATTGGCAGACTTTGAACACCGTAGACCATCCGCACATGACCGTTTTCGGCACCGAAGAGTTGAACAAACAGTTCCGATGCACGGTCAGCGACGGCGGCGTGCTCGACAAACTGCTTCGTCGTGGCCAGAGCAACGCTCAGCTTCACCAGTTTCTTTAAGCGATCGAGGTCGCCGAGATGTTGCTGCGCGACGGCCAAGGCGTTCATCGCCGCGATCCGTACCGCCTCCCGGCCTTGCTCGACAGAGAGGTTTTCTCCGAGCCGTCCGGTGATGGAAAGTTTCCCATTCACCACCGGAAGTATCCCACTCAGAAACAGCAGCGAGCCGACCGAGGAAGCCTCGACATAGGCTCCCAAGGGGGTCGGTGCCTTCGGGAGCACCAGGCCGAGTTCACGCAAGCGCGAACCCGGTTTGGGGATGGCGGATTTATTATCGACCGGCATGGACCCCTCCATCGACTCGGATGTTTTCGCCCGTGACGAACGTCGCATTTTGAAGATAGAGCACCGCGTCGACAATGTCAGAAACTTCACCCATCCGACCGAGGGGATGAAACTTCGCTAGCGCCGCATGATTATCTTTGGCGTGCATCGGCGTGTTGATCGTGCCGGGCGACACTGTGTTGAACCGGATGTTGTTCGCTGCGTATTCCAGCGCTAACGCCTTACTCACAGCCGGCATTGGCGACTTCGACAGCACTGCCAAAAGTGCGGGCGCGACGCCGCTCGGTTGATCCGTGAGGACCGTCGAGATGTTCACCACATGTCCCGAATTTTGCTTCTTCATCTGCGGAATGACCTGTTGCGACATATAGAAGAAGCTGGCGACGTTGGTATTCATTACCAAATTGAAGTCATCCTCGGTGTAGTCCGTGAACGCCTTGGGCATGAAGATTCCAGCGTTGTTGACCAGCAGATCAATACGGTCGAAATGCTTCAGGGCTGCTTCCGCCACCTTGACGGCGGTTTCCTTCTTGCTGACCTCTCCATCGATGAGGATGAGGTCAGGCGAAGGCTTGAGGTCCTTTGACTTGCTGATCGTGCGGGAGGTGCCCACGACTCGCCAACCGCGATCGAGCAGAGCCTGTGTGACGCCCAGGCCGATGCCGCTGGACGCGCCCGTCACTATCGCGACAGGCTGTTGGTTTCTTTCCATGACGACAGGATATCACACCGGTGATCATCGAGAAACCAGGTGATTTTGGACTCCCGGTAGCCATGCATATCTGCGAACAACGATTGTCGATGACCGACAGGGCAGCTGCGAGCAGTGTCCGAACACTCAAGAGCAAGAGTTCCGTCTAGCGAGTCCATGACGCCCCGTAGGTAGACAACAAACCGTTCCGTCGGCTCGCCAGGGGAGGAACTACAAGCGTCCCAGCATGCTTTCCCGTTCTGCTCGACATGCATCGGTAAATTCATGCCATGGATCAGTGGCACCCCACTGTTGTTGGAATTCTAGCAAGGTCATCGGAGGGCGCTTGTAACACTCGACGATGTCGTCGGCGACCTTCTCGGCTGCTGCTAGGACCGCCTCAGTGCTGATCATCCGAATGCGGCCGACCAGCGAATACATGGCGAACAGCGAAGCCAACTGGGACACATCGTCAATGGTTCGATTAATCGAGTCGAGATAAAGGCCCGCCACTTCCTTGAGGAATTCGGAGTAGAGCTGTTCACGATTAGCGACGTCTTTCGCTAGTATGTCACGGCGCAGAGCGTACCGCTGGTTGAGAAAGGTCGTTAAAAAAGTGGTAAGACCCCCAACAGTCGTTCCGAGGATCGCAGAAAGGGCGGCGATGATTGAACTGTCCATTGGCGGTAGGCGAAGTCGGAAACTCTTCAAGGAGGCGTTGCGGTCTGCGCTGGTCGAAGCGGGGACTCCACATAGACCTGATCGAGCACTTTCAGCATGATGGTATTGGCTGTCGGCTTCCCGTCGGGTGATACGGTCAGGTTGGTCCACACTACGAGCGTCAGCCGATTGGTCGGATCGTAGCCCATGAACGAGTTGTAGCCAGGCATCTCACCGCCGTGGAAATACAGCGTGTTCGGTCCGAAGCGCAGCTGGGTGATGCCGTACCCGTACTGCTGGCCGTGAGGCTTGCTCGGGTCCT
>DASTFK010000387.1:0-4740 GCA_035719945.1 Nitrospira sp. | reverse complement strand
GAACGTGGCACAACTGCTCAGGCGAGCGCTTCAACTCGGACTGCTGTCCAAATCCTTCGGCAAGTAACCTTGTAACTCCTTCAATCTACCTCTGCACTCTTCTGCCGATTTGTAGCCTTTCCGTTCAAGGCAGGCGGCCAGTTCCTTCTCCAGACGTGCAAAGACTTCGACGCCTTCCTCGACCAGGGCCGTCCCCAATTGCACAGCAGAGGCGCCGCACAGCAGATGCTCAAACGCGTCCACTCCGCTCACGACGCCGCCGGTCCCGATAATCGGCATGGTTCCCTTGAAGTGCTTGTAGAACGCGCGGACGTTGGCCAGTGCGACGGGTTTAATGATGGCTCCACCCAGCCCGCCGAATCCGCCCTTCGGTTTAATCACGACCGCTTCTTCATTCGGGTCGACCACCAGCGCGTTTCCGACGGAGTTGATCAGATTGAGAAAATCCACGCCGCAACGACCGATGACCTCCCCCATGAGCTGATGGTGCGCCGGATCAAAATCCGGCGGCAGCTTCACGCCCATTGGGACGGTAATCAGCGGGCGCACCCGTTGCATGAGACGTTCTGAAGCATCCACATCGGAGCCGATTTGCGGCTTGCCGGGGATGTTCGGACAGGACAGATTCACCTCGATGAGATCGGGGCCCGCGTCGTTGATGGCCCGTGCAATGACCGGAAAATCGTCTTCGCAGAGCCCGGCCACGCTGGCGATGACCGGCTTGCCGAACTGTTTCAATTGCGGAATCAGCTCGGCATACGCACGGTAGCCCAGGTTCGGCAGCCCCATGGAATTGATCGAACCGCCGGAGAACCCGTAGTACCGCGGCAGGGGATTCCCCTGCCGGGCCTCGACAGTCATGGACTTCGTGACGATCGCCCCTGAGCGGGAACGGCCCAACGCGGACAGTTCCTCGTGCGTCACGCATAAGGCGCCAGACGCATTCATGAAACAGGCCGGAAATTTCACTCCGGCAATGGTCACGGTCAAATCCATCAGACTCCTTCAGCTGCTGTCGCGTGCATCGTCCGCGTCGTGAGCCGTCCATCCTTCATCGCCCAGACGTAGTCGGCGACGTTAGCGGCGGCCGTGCTATGAGTAACCAGGAGAACCGTGTGACGAAACTGGTCGACTAACTGCCGCAACAGTCCGATGATTTCCGCGCCGTGCTGCGAATCGAGATTTCCCGTCGGCTCGTCGGCCAGAACGATCTTGGGCTCGTGCACGATCGCCCGTGCCACCGCGACCCGCTGCTGCTCTCCCCCCGAAAGCTCGCTCGGCCGATGCGCGGCGCGGTGCATCATCCGCACCAACCCCAAGACCTGGGCAACGCGTTCCCGGACTCTGAGCCCCTGCTCCCCTCGTAGCAAGAGCGGAAAGGCCACGTTCTCTTCGACGGTCAGACCTGGGATCAGGTGAAAGGCTTGAAAGACAATGCCAATGGACTGCCGACGAATCTTGGTCCAATCCTCTGCGCTGAACCCGGTGGTAGATCGTTGGTCGAGCTGGATCGTTCCGGAGGTCGGCACATCGAGACCGGCGATCAGATTGAGCAGGGTGCTCTTGCCGCAACCGCTCGGACCGACGAAGGCACAGAAGGTTCCGGCCGAGACATCGAGACTCACGCGGTCCAAACCACAGATACGGGCTTCTCCCCTGGTATAGATTTTCGACACCTCTGTGAGTGTAACCATCGGCGAGACGGCGCGTTGGCGCTTAGTTTCGTATATCACACCAATTCGTGACGCGACAACCTTGACAGTCGACGCCGGTTCCCCTAAACGTTTCCCATGATGCCCCCTGGCGTGCTGGGTGTGCTGGGATTGTGCCGGCTGGCACTCCGCGCTATGCTTCCCATCGATTGCATCAGTTGTGCGCGGCCTCTGCGCATGGATCCGATTCCCTATGTCTGTGACGTCTGTTGGGACCGGATCACGCCGATTTCAGGACCTCGTTGCGCGCGCTGCGATCAACCCTTCGCCTCGAACGCTGCGAACACTTGGTCACCAGCCCACCGCTGCCAACCCTGTCTTGAGCGGCCTCCGGCGTACGATCGTGCGTGGACACTGTATCCGTATATTCCACCCCTCCAGGATGCGATTTGTGCGCTCAAATACCGGAACGCGTTTGGGCTCGCGAAACCTTTGGCGTCATTGATGATTCGCGCCTTACCGGAACAGCTGGAGGCCGAGCTGATCGTGCCTGTACCGCTACATCCTTCCAGACTGCGGGCACGCGAGTTCAACCAGTCCCTGCTAATGGCTGACCGCCTGGGAAGATACCTTATGCGTCCGGTATCCACGACCGGTCTCGTCCGCACTGTCGCCACGGAACCGCAAACGTCTCTCACACGGCAGGAGCGTCTGCGGAACCTGCGCCGTGCATTCAGAGTCCGCAATGCGGAGTCGTTTGCTGGCCGGCGCGTCCTGCTCATCGACGATGTCTTTACCACCGGAACGACGCTCAATGAATGCGCCAAGGCCGTGCGTTCTGCCGGCGCGGCTTCGGTCTCGGTGCTCACGCTGGCGCGGACAATGGATTCCAGACTGGTGCCAGACCGACTCTTGGCGGAGCAGGGCGCGCGGACATTTGCGGGCCCAGGGAGGTAACGGTGCCGATCTACGAATACCGCTGTCTGGATTGTCACAAGCGAAGCAGCATTCTTTTACTGAGCCGTACTACTTCTCCTCCCCCGGTATGTTCGCATTGCCAAAGCTCCAGGCTCGAACGGTTGCTGTCCCGTTTCGCTGCTCTGAAATCCGACGAGGCGAGGATGGAATCCTTGGCCGACGACGAAACGTTAGCCGGCTTGGACGAACAGGATCCGGCCGACGTGGAGCGCCTGATGAAGCATATGGGCAACAAAATGGGCGAAGACTTCGGCGATGAAATGGCGGAAGGCATTGACTCTTCAGATGAAAACCGTTCTGAGCTGGACGAATCTGACAGTATGTGACATACATTGTCATATAAATTCGCTTGACATATGTCCTTGATTTTCTTACCTTCTGGGAATCCTGGAGCGGTACGCCCTATGGCCATCTTGAGATGGTTGTCCAATGGCAAGAGAGCCCAACAGCGAATTGATGACGGCGGAGGAGACGTGCCGCTACCTGAAGATTACCCAACGGACACTCTACCGCTATCTTCAGAACCATCAGATACCCGCCTTCAAGCTTGGGAAAGAATGGCGATTCGTACGTTCGGATCTGGAGCAGTGGATCCGAGAGCGCACCAGACGTCCGATGGTGTCGTGAAGGAAACCTGGCACTGATGTTTGCCGGCGAATACCACTGTAAGCTCGATGAAAAGGGGCGGTTCATTGTTCCCTCGCCCATTCGGGAACAGATCGAATCCCAAGGACAATCCGTGGTCTTTTTAAAGGGCCCGGAAGAATCCATTCTCATCTATTCGATGAAAGAATGGGAACAGGTGCTCGAACGGACGAAGAGCACGCTCGATGAGGAGCAAAGCCGGCTCTTCATGCATTTCGTGGTGTCGGAGGCAGGGACTTCGGAAATCGACAAGGCTGGCCGGATCTTGATCCCGGGAAAGCTGCGAAAGCTCGTGCCGCTGGACGAGGATCAGGAAATCATTCTCGTCGGTCTCTACCATCGCATGGAGATCTGGAACCCCAGCGAATGGCGGCGCTACATTGCGCGCTCCGAAGAACGCTACGAACAGAATATGGCCAAAATTCTCAATCTCCTCTAGGTCAGCATTGGGCCACCCTCCCGAATGTGCTTTCTTTGCTTCCACTGTGAGTCTGAATTTCTATTCCTGAACGCTCGCGAACGCTATGCCCACGTACCGCCGACCGATTCCGATCCCGGCTTCCAAACTTCCGCTTCATCTTGTTGGACTTCACCGCTACGCTCCTGCCGCCGGACGGGGAAGGGCTGCCAAGCGATCGCTGTCGCCGCCTCAATCGATAGACCGTCCGGTGCAGCTTGATCCGGAACAGCAGTCAATCGCGTTCACACTACCCGTTCCGCCCAGCATCAATCATCAATACGCGACCGTGAACGGGCGCCGCCTGCTCTCATCGTCCGGCCGTTCCTACAAGGCACAGGTGGGGGAACTCGTCTGGTTGACCCTGACAGCAGTCCCTCATCGCACTGCCCTCTTGTCCCACCTGCAGTCGAGGTGTCTCGCTCTCTCAATTCGCTTCTATTTTACGTCCGCCTTACGACGTGATGTGGATGGGGGGCTGAAAATTGCGCAGGATGCGCTTTGCGAAGGTCTCGGATTGAACGATAACCGGATTGTCGAAACGCACTTGTACAAGCACGTCGACCGGGAAAACCCACGGATCGAAGTCCTCCTCACGGCGGCGGCCCTTTCGTAGCCGGCGGAGACCTACCGAGAATCTGCCGCAGTCATTCGTATCGCAACGCTTCGATGGGATTGAGCCGCGAGGCTTTGTTGGCGGGATACAGGCCAAAAAAGAGTCCGACCGCGAGCGAAAACACGAACGCCACGACAATCACGTCGGTCGAGATGACGGTGGGCCAGCCGGCCACCACCGTAGTCAGCTTGGCACCAATCACACCCAGCACGATCCCCAACACTCCTCCTAACAGGCTCAAGGTCATGGCCTCAATGAGGAACTGCATCAGCACATGACCGCGCTTGGCGCCGACGGCCATGCGGACGCCGATCTCTCTCGTCCGGCGCTCGACGGCGTAACTGAGCAGCCCGTGCACGCCGATGAGCGCCAGCGCCAACGCCACCACCGCA
>DASTFK010000386.1:0-3428 GCA_035719945.1 Nitrospira sp. | reverse complement strand
CCAGCTGAACAATGTCATTCGCGAGGTGCGGACCTTTATTTCGCATGTGCAGCCCCCCATAGTCCTGGAGCAGACCGTGGGCGACGCGCTTCGGACATTGGCCGGATCCTTCATGGCCACCGGCGCCGGGGAAATCGGCGTCACCGTTGACGATGAAATCAGCCTGCGGCTGTCTGCCGAACAGCGGACACACCTGTTGGCTATCGCCAAGGAAGCCCTCAGCAACAGCATCCGCCATACGAAGGCGGACAAGCGGATGGTGACGCTGCGGCGACAGGGCAACAAGATCCGTCTCCAAGTCATCGATAACGGGCGCGGGTTTTCACCGTCGCGCCGGAAGACACAGGGCATGGGGCTGCAGAACATGCGGGCCAGGGCACGGAAACTTCGCGGCCGCATCGCCATCACCTCCGTCCTCACCCAGGGCACCACCGTCACGCTTACGATTCCATCGACGTAAGAATTGACAGAGACCTTCCGGCCCTCTAGGATACGGCTCCCATCAGGTCCTTCCAACCGTTGACGCGTATTCACTGACACCAGGAGCATCATGTCGGATCAACGCATTGCCTCATCCGTCTCGGATACAACCAACGTCATCGAGCATGTCTTCGAATCCGTCGTGTTTGCCAGCCGCTGGATTCAAGCGCCGCTGTACGCCGGCTTGATCGTAGCCGAGCTCCTGTACGCGTATAAATTTCTCGTTGAGCTGTGGGAAATGGTCGTACACGTTCAGATCCTGGAAGAAACCAAGTTCATGCTCGGCATCCTGGGATTGATCGACGTCACCATGGTGGCCAATTTGCTAACCATGGTGATCATCGGGGGATATGCCACGTTCGTCAGCAAATTAAGCCTCGAGGGGCATCCGGACCGGCCGGATTGGCTGACCCACGTCGATCCAGGCACGATCAAGGTCAAATTGGCAGCCTCGCTGATCGGGATTTCCAGCATTCACTTGCTCAAGGCCTTTGTGGACGTCGCGAATGAGAACCCTGAGCACATCAAGTGGAAAATTTTCATCCACATGACCTTCTTGGGGTCGGCCATTCTCCTGGCCTGGACCGACAAGATCATGCAGAAGGATAAGAAGCATTAGCCGTATGCACTCGTAAGGCCTGGCCGTCGTTCTTCAACGAGGTCCCTCATGGGCTGGCGTCCGGTCGTGCTTCCTCTACTCGGTCTCGGCCTTCTCGCTGCAGGCTGCGCGGTGTCCGCCGTCGATCTTCGTGACAGTCTCGATCTCAATCAGGCCTCATTCCTAGACAAACTGGCCGAGCAGGTCCTCATCGACGAATTTTCGGCCTGTACGGCACGGCCCTACGATGAGCGAACGACAATCCCGGCCAACCAGTCCACCCCGGACGCCGGAGGCAAGCCCGACGGACCTCTGCAGGCGATTCACACGCTCATTGCACGCGTCAAGGAGGGACACCCTTCTCATGCGGAGTCACTCCAGATCCTCGAGGAGACACTTGCGGACTGGAAGGGTACCTCGTACCGGCGCCTGGATCTTCACAAGCTCCGGAAGGTCGTTGAGGTCATCAAGCAGTGGCATGTGCATGTTGATTTTGACGAAGATGCGCTGGCCGAGGACGGGTCGCGCTTCGCCCAATTGCTGCTGGCGTATAACAAGGCCTACTTCGGTGACATCCGGTATACCGCGGGGCCGGGCACAGGCTCAGGCCTTCGGGCCGTCGCCCGGGTCACTTCCGATGGCTTCATAGACCGCAATGGCAACGTCTGGAGGTTTCCGGGGCTCTCGGTCGAGGTGACCAAGGAGCCGGGACAACGGCCGGCGGCGGCGTCCAGCCAAGTCGACTCAAGACGGATTGCCGCCGATTTGACTCGCGTGTTTCTCGAAGCCTTTTTCGATGCGGCCTTCCGGGAGCCGGCCGTCGAAGGCGCTACCGCACTGCGCATTCAGTGGAAGGCTGCCGGCCGCCCCTACCCCTCGTTTGACGCCGATCATCCACCGATTCCGTTGGACGCATTCGCACGCGTGACGCGCGATGCGCTTAGAGCCGAAGCCGCCGTCACATCCGAGGTGGGCAAAGCGGTCAGGGGAGGCAGCATCTTCAGCACGCAGAATGAAACTCTGGCCGCCAGTTTGGAAACCGCCGCCGGCGTGATCGCGAAAAAGCTCGTCGAACATGGAGGCTTTTGTTATTTTCAAACCATCCAGCAGGGTGAACGACGGAAGGAGGGCATCAAAGACTGATGAGACACGTTGCGGCTTTGCTCAGCGCCAGTATCCTCGTGACCGGATGCTTTGCCAAGATCCACGAACTCCCCTCACAACCGGAAGCTGCCGAGGCGTTGTTCGCCCCTTTGCCCGACCAGGACTTCATGGTGGGACTCGCCGTCTCCGGCGGGGGCAGCCGGGCGGCCACCTTTGCGGCAGGAGCGTTGGAGGCTCTGGCGGAGCTCCCCGTTCGTTTCGGCACCGAAAAGCGCAGTGTCCTCGAAACGGTCAGTTACATGTCGAGCGTATCCGGCGGCAGTCTGGCCACCGCCTACTATGTGACGAAGAAACCGCCGAAGTCCGTGCCGGTGCTCGCCGACCAAGGATTGTCTCCGCGCTATCGTGAATTCTTCTCCACCTACAAGACCGCAATGCAGTCGAATTTCCAGCGCAGCGCCTTGCTGCGACAACTCACGTTCTTCCGAGCGCTGAACCCGACAAAGCTCGCCTATTCGCTCTCCGAAGTCTGGGATAGCGAGTTTCTCGGTGACATGACCTTCGCACAACTGTACGAGCGGGAGCAGCGCGGCGATATCCCCCGCGTGATCCTGAACGGCACCGTCTATAACTCCGGCCGGCGCTTTGCTTTCACCACCTTGCCCGCCTCCGATTTCGATTACGACTTCATCGACTTGTTGACGAAGGAATTGAAGAAGCCCGATCGCCCAGTGCCGGTTACAGCCGAAGGCATGACGATCATCCAAAAGGGGCTGGAAAAAGCGAGTCGGCAATTCCTTCCGCTCACGTTCGAGCGGATCGGCGCCGACTATCGGAATCTCCCATTGTCGCTTGCCGTGGCCACGTCCGCGTCCTTCCCTCCCGTCGTCGGTCCGGTGACCTATCGAGTGGCCGGCAGGCCGACGTATCTCCATATCGGCGACGGCGGACTCTTCGACAACCTCGGGACCGAGTCTCTCACAACCCTGTTTTTGAAGAAAATCCCGCAGGGCTCCTCGAAGAGCGGACTGATCATCGTCATCGATACGTCATTCCCATTCGATGCGGGCGGCCCCGAACTCGACAAGAGCGAGAAAGGCTTTGAGGTGTTCCGTGACGATCCGTCACGCATCGTCGGCATCATGGAGGAACGGGCCAATACCTATCAAACGCTGCTCTGGCACAGCCTCAGAACCGAGGGCGTCGTCCTCCCTGATTTCGCCCATCTCAGGATCGAGGTCCTGAA
>DASTFK010000385.1:0-5721 GCA_035719945.1 Nitrospira sp. | reverse complement strand
GCTTCTTCGCTGCAGTGCCGTAGTGGCCGAGGTGGTAAACGGCCGCGCCTGCAGGCGAGAAGGTGAACGCCTCAAACGGTTCGGCGAGCATCTTGTCCAGATACTCTCTGGGGGCGAGGCCGGTTGTGACGTGCGGATGGTAATGCTCGCCGGACGACTTCGGCACGAACTCCGAAACGTAGGTGATCAACATCGGGAGCACCTCGGGAACGTCGCCGGTGACGAACGCAGCCGAGGTTCCGGTTTTCACCGTGAACGGGGTCACAGCGTCAATCACCTGCTGTTCCAGCTTGAGCAATTCAGGAGTCGGTTTGATGACAATGCCCGAGAGGCCAAGGTCCTTGTCCGGTATGTAGTAGTATTTGAAAGCTTCCAACTTCAGGCCGGTCACATTGGCGGTGGCGAAGACTTTGCCGACGGCGGCATAGACTTTATCGAGGTCCTCGGTGCGGACGAATCTCTGCACCAAGGTGATGTGGGGACGGTGGGAGGCGTCGAGCGCGAAGCCCTTCGGAAAGACCTTGCGCAGACGGTCGTTGGTGGCGGTCGCGTGCTGGATCATCGTGGCATCCGGCTCCAGCAGGATGTCGATGGCCATGATCGCGTTTGGCTTGGCATCGGCGGCGAGGGCATGTCCTCCGGCCAGGGCGACGGCACAGGCCATCGCTCCTTTAAGCAGGGAGTGAGTGAGGTTTTTGGTGGTTAGTTTCATGGTTGGTTCCTTTCAGCGGTTTGTTGGTGAGTTGGTGGGCTGACGGATGACTATTTCTCGAAGGGGAAGATCTGTTTCCAGTCGTTCTTCATGCTGATGACGGTCCAACCGTCCTTCTTCGCCTGGTCGTATTCGCGCTTCGCGTCGTCGTGCAGGACGAGCATCGAGAGCCGCGCGCCGCTGCCGGCTTTGGTGTATTCGAGCATCTGCTGGTCGCCGATGGAGTTGCCGACTGCCATAACCGGACGGCGGCCGATCATCAGGTGGATGCCTTCGGGTTTGTTGGCGTCGTTATCGTTGAGCAAGAGCTTGGGCTCCTTGGTCAGGAAGGGTTTGCCGTCCTTGGCATAGCCATATTTGGTGCCGCCCGCGCTGCCGACGACCTGCTCGGGCGGGATGCCATAGGTCTTCTCGGCATACTGGCGCACAAAGTCCTGCCCACCGCCGGTGACGATGTAAGTCTTGTAACCGTTCGCCCGAAGATACTTCAGCACTTCCTGCATCGGCGATAGGTCATTTCGGTGAAGGGCTTCTTCCACCGCGGATTCTTGGCTTCCGCGAGCCACCTCTTAGCCTCGGCGCTGAACTCCTCGACTGACATGCCGGTGGAGGTGGCGGCGAGGATCATCAGAAGATCCTCCATGGTGGAGTTTCTCCATCGCGGCGCGGTCGCCGTGGAGCGGTTCCAGCACGGTGCTGAAGGGCGCGACTTTGGCGAGTTCGGGCTTCTCCTTTACCAGCGCAGGGACGCGTTCGAGGCAATACATCACCTGCGTGTACATCGGGTGCTCGACCCAGAGCGTGCCATCCTGGTCGAAGGTGGCGATGCGTTCCGCGGGCGGGACAAAATTCGCGCCGCCGGTGGTCGTGGTGGCTTTGACAAAGTCCACGATGGCTTGTTTCGCCGGGCCGTCGTTCCACGAAGGGAGCGGGTCCTGCGCATGGGTGGTGGTGAGGCCGGCGAAAGCAATCACCAGCGCGGCAATGATGTTGCGGTTGGGTTTCATGGGATGTGAACAGGAGCCAACGGAGGAAACAGAGAGAGTATCCGGTTTCTCCATTCGCTCCGTTTGCTCCTGTTCGATGGGCTTGCCTACCGGAAGTGCCTTCCTTTCTCGCTTCACTCCGCGGCAAAACGGCGGAAGAACCACTTCTTCACCGCTTCCACCGCCAGCAGGTAGGCGAGCAGCATGACGATCAGGATAAGGAAAAGCAAAGCCGGCGGCGCCACAAAACCGAGATGCACCCCGGCAGGAGTGAAAGGCAGCACGACTGCCACCGCCACCACCGTCAGCGAACAGGCGATCAGCCAGGGGTTGGGACGGCTTTTGAATGGGTTCTTGCGGGTGCGGATAATGAAGATGACCAGCACTTGCGTGGCCATTGACTCGATAAACCAGCCCGTATGAAACAGTGCCTCCCCGGCATGGAAGACCGCCAGCATGACGTAGAAGGTAAGGAAGTCGAAAATCGAACTGACCGAGCCGACAAACAGCATGAAGTTGCGAATGAAGGTCATATCCCAGTGCCGGGGATGGCTCAGGTAATCATCATCCACCCGGTCCAGCGGAATGGGTAGTTCAGATACGTCGTAGAGGAGGTTGTTGAGGAGGATTTGAACCGGCAGCATAGGAAGGAAGGGGAGAAAGAGCGAGGCCCCGGCCATGCTGAACATATTGCCGAAATTGGAGCTGGTGCCCATCATGATGTATTTCATGATGTTTCCGAAGGTGCGCCGTCCCTCCAGGACGCCGGCATGGAGGACTCCCAGGTCGTGCTCAAGAAGGATCATGTCCGCCGCCGCTTTCGCCACGTCCACAGCACTGTCCACCGAAATGCCCACATCGGCAGAATGGAGCGATGGGGCGTCATTGATGCCATCGCCGAGATACCCCACCACATGGCCGCGCCGTTTGAGTGCAAGGATGACCCGGTTTTTCTGGGCAGGTGCTACACGGCAGAAGAGGTTCACTTGCTCCACCCGCGCTGCGAGGGCCAGATCATCGAGTTGCAGAATCTCCGCGCCGGTTAGCACCCCGGCAACGGGGAGGCCGAGTCGCGCGAAGATATGCTGCGTCACAAGCTCGTTGTCGCCGGTGATAATCTTGACCGCGACCCGGTCGGCGGCGAGTCCGGCCAGAGCCGCCTTGGCGCTCTCCTTGGGGGGGTCGAGGAAGGCGGCGAAGCCCGCAAAGACCAGTTCCGATTCATCGCTTACGACGGCATGCGGATGATCCATCCCCACTTGTCGTGAAGCGATTCCCAGCACGCGGAAGCCCTCGTTACTGAGCGCTTCGAATTGCGCGTTGATATTCACGCGAGCAGCATCATCCAGAGGATGCAGGCCGGCATCCTCATCCGCCTCGTAGCTGACTGACAGCTGCAGGATATCTTCGGGAGCCCCTTTGACAACCAGGATCCTGCTCGTTCCGTTGTCAAGGAGCACTGAAATCCGACGACGCTCGAAGTCGAACTGCACTTCATCTATCTTGCGCCAGCCGCTCGCGTCGATCTCCGTGTGCTCCAGAATGGCGTCATCCAGGGTACTCTTCAAACCGGTTTCAAAAAAACTGTTGTAGTAGGCCAACTCCAAGACCCGCTGACTTTCCTTCCCCAGGGGATTCAGGTGGCGTTCCAGATGGATGCGGGCCTCGGTCAGTGTGCCCGTCTTGTCGGTGCAAAAGACATCCATGCTCCCTAGGTTGTGGATCGAGGCCAGTCGCTTGACGATCACCTTGTTGGCCGCCATACGCAGCGCGCCCCGCGAAAGCGTCACGGAGACCACCATGGGGAGGAGTTCGGGGGTCAGTCCCACCGCAAGGGCCACGGCAAACAGGAACGATTCGAGCCAGGGACGGTGAAAAAAGGCGTTGACCAGAAGGACAAACAGGACAAGCAACACCGTGACGCGCATGATGAGAAGGCCGAATTGGTGGGTCCCCTGCTCAAAGGCGGTGGGCGGAGCCTTGGCAAGGAGGGTGTCGGCAATTTCACCGAGTTCCGTATCCTGCCCGGTACGGCACATCAGAACCTTGGCCGTGCCGCTGATGACCGATGTCCCCAGGAACACGGTGTTGCCGGCAGCGAGGACCTCAGTCTCCGCGGGTAATTCAACCGGGGATTTCTCCACCGGAAAAGCTTCTCCGGTCAGGAGGGCCTCGTTGACGAAAAAGTCCTTTGCCTCCAGCACCCGGCCGTCGCAGGGGACAAGGTCGCCGGCGGAAAGGTGTGCCACATCTCCAGGCACCATCTCCGCGAGTGCTATCTCCAGGAGCTTGCCGTCTCGAAGTACATGTCCGCGCACCACCACCGAATTGCGCAGTCGTTCCGCTGCCTGTCCCGCCCGGTATTCCTGGACGAAATCCAGGGTCACACTCATGAGGACGATGGTGCCAATGATGAAGAAGCTGCTGGCGTCACCGGTAAAAGCGGATAGGGCGCTTGCGGTAAGGAGAATGATGACCAGAGGGTTGCGGAACTTCGCGAGAAATTGCAGGATTAAAGCCCTTTTGCGCTCCTCATGGATAAGGTTTGGGCCGAACTGTGCCAAGCGGAGAGCCGCCTCAGCGCTGCTTAGTCCGTCTGGACTTGCAGCCAACTGTTCCAAAAGCGCCGTGACGGGGAGTCGCCAGAATGGGGAATCCGTTTTAATGACGGCTGCAGGCATGATGGATTCTCTCCAGCGCAAGGGTAGGAATGACTGCCATTGAGAGCAAACAAGAATGAAAGATCAAATGATTGCTGCTCCTTGGGAGCCAGCATCTACGAAAGTGGCACCACAACGTTACGACGTGCCGTGGCCGCAAACGGACACCAAAATCCATACTTTCGGTGCACTTTGCGGGAATACTCGTCCGCCTTTATGAAAGTCAACGCTTGGGTTGAGCGAATCGATTGGGTCGCGAGCAGGGAGATCTTTGCGTGATCGCAAGGCGAAAGCTGATGGACTGTCTGAATGATGTCGTGCCTCGGGCTCAGTTGCCATTGTCTATTTCAAGCAAATATTTTGACGGGCTCGTGGCACGAAGTAGGCGAGCGCCGAGCAGCTAATAGCATCCTGATCCGGCGGTGACCCCGGGAGCCCAATAGCAAAATGGCAAAGAAGCGCGCCGTCATTGCTGCACGAAAGCTCGCCGTAGTGCTACTCGCGCTGTAGAAATCCCGTGTGGACGAAGAAATCGCAGCAGCCGTGCGAAGGCCGCCGTGGCGGCGGCTCAGAGGGCCGCGAAGAGGGCGTTGAATCCTTCGACCATGGTCGGATGGGAGAGCACCGCGTCACGGAGCGTACTCGCGGGCATTTTCGACATCATTACTGCCTGGACGCTTCCAATCATCTCACCCGCTTCGGCAGCCAGGATGCTGCAACCGAGGGCCGGCATTCTTTGCGATCGACCGAAGCCGTTCGATGTCCGTGAAGAGCAGATCCGTTCGCTTATAGAGCGACGCGCGACACCAATCGTTAAGACCTCGTCGTCGAATCCGGTGTTGGCTTCGCGATTGGCGTAGCTGATGAGAGCCTTTTTCGCCTCAGCGTGCGCCTGCCAGATCTCTTCTTTCGGAACGCTCAAGGCGTAGCGCAGGCTGAAATAATCTGATTCCAGCCGGCGATATAACGGTCGTACAGCGTCGCGAAAGGCTCGGAGACCCAGGTCACGGCATGAACGCCATTGGTGATTGCGTCGATGACATAACGATTAAACATGGCCTGGCTGACTTCGCCGTGTTTCTTGGCCACACGTTGACGTAATGGCTCAGGTTCAGTGCGAGATAAGTCATGTTCAGCTTTGCCAGCCATTGGCATCAAGGCGCTGATAAAAGTAGCCTTTTCGATGCAAGAGCGTCACTGCGACCATTGGCACCTTAAGGTCGGCGGCGGCCCGAATCGTGTCGCCGGCGAGCACGCCGAGGCCGCCGCTGTAGGTCGGGATTTGCGCTCCGATGCCTACTTCCATCGAGAAATATGCGATTCTCCTGGGAGAGGAATCGTAAGTCGTGATCATGCTCTGAGG
>DASTFK010000384.1:0-2009 GCA_035719945.1 Nitrospira sp. | reverse complement strand
TGGCAAGACGTTGGGTCTCGCCAGCGCTCGACCCAACCTACGACTTAGCGCGCTCGAACCCGCTGGCATCAGCCGGCCCGCTGAAGGATTGAGCGATGGCACGGTTCTTGAATATTTTGGTGTCACATGCGTCTCCAAAAGGAGAATGATAATGCGCTTCGTCAGGCGAACCCCGATTTTTCTCCTACTCCTCGGCGTTATCGGGTTGACAGTTAACATCCGCGCCAGTCATGCAGTCGATTTCCCGACCAGAACAGTCCGCATTGTCATCCCCTTCAGCGCAGGTGGGGCGCCGGACGTTCTGTTCCGCATTGTCGCTCACCATCTCAGCGAGAAGTGGAAGCAGCCGGTGGTGATCGAGAATCGGCCGGGCGCAAACACCAACCTCGGCACGGTGGTCGTCACCAAAGCCGAGGCTGACGGTCACACGCTCCTGTTCACCACCGACGGCACGTTCATCTTCAATCCGCTTGTTTACTCATCCATGCCCTATGCGGTATCGGAACTTGCGCCGGTGTCGCTGGTCGCAACGGCGTCTTCCATGTTTGCGGTAGGCACGCACGTGCCGGCGAAAACGGTCTCCGAATTCATTGCTCGGGCGAAATCGAAACCCGGGGCGCTCAACTACGGCTCGACGGGACCGGCAAGCGTTCAGCGCCTGCAGATGGAATATTTCGCGGTCTTGACTGGCGTGCAGCTCACGCATGTCCCATTCAAGGGAGCCAACGAAACCACGATGGCCATGCTGGCAAATCAGATCGACACGTCGATTACCGGGTCGTCAAACATCCTGCCGTACTTGCCGACGGGTAAGCTCCGCGCGCTTGCGATCACGACCGCGCAGCGTTCGCCGCTGGCGCCTGATGTCCCCACCATGCAGGAAGCGGGAGTGCTCGGCTACGAGACCCAAAGCCTCTATGGGCTGTTCGCTCCGGCGCGCACGCCGCCTGACACGATCAACAAGATCCATGCCGATCTGACCGAGATCATCATGCGGCAGGACGTCAGATCTTTGCTGTCCGCCCGGAGTTTTGAAGTCCAGGGGAAGACGGCCGCCGAGTTCCAGAAAATCATCGATAGCGATACAACAAAGTGGCAGAAGGTCATCACGACCGCCAAGATCAAAGAGGACTAAGCCGGTTGCGCTTGGCGCAGGATCAATACCCTGTCCTGGCTTGTGGGTGGGGCAGCGACGACTGGCACGGCCGTGCAAGCGAGATGGCTCGAACTGAAAGGGTAATCGAGATGTACGCGAGTCTTCGGAATGGAGCGGCGTCTAAAATCCTCGGTCGGCTTGCGGGTCTGCTCCTGATAATCGGACTTGTCGTTCCATCCCATGCGGATCCGTCCTATCCGGCCAGGCCCGTTCAGATCGTCGTTCCCTATCCGCCCGGCGGGCTGACCGACGTTCTCACGCGTGCTATTGCTGAGCGTCTGACGAAAATCTGGCCGCAGCCCGTCATCACGATGAATAAACCGGGCGCGAATGGAGGGATCGCTACAGCCTCCGTGGCTAAGGCAAGTCCCGACGGGTACACGCTGCTGTTCGGTACCGACGCCACGCTGGCGACCAATCTGAGTCTCTATCCCAACGTCCCATACAATCCTGTCAAGGATTTCGCGCCAATAATGACGCTGGGCAGCTACCAGATGATGCTCGTCGTCAACGAGGACCTACCGGCGAAGACTTTTTCCGAGTTCGTTGAATACGCTCGCGGCCATCGGCCGCCGCTGAATTACGGCTCGGTCGGAATCGGCAGTGCTCATCACCTCTCGATGGAAGTTCTCAAGTCTCTCGCGAATATCGACCTTGTGCACGTGCCCTACCGCGGCGGCGGTCCGGCAACGCTCGCCCACTTGGCTCGTGAGATCCCCGTGATGTTCAATGGCCCCGTCACGATCAAGGAACATGTGGAGTTGGGACGGCTTCGGGTGCTGGCCACCACGGGAAAATCGAGGTCCCCTTTGTTCCCTGACGCACTGACTATCGCTGAATCCGGTTATCCGAC
>DASTFK010000383.1:0-4462 GCA_035719945.1 Nitrospira sp. | reverse complement strand
CGGCCTCTTCAGATTGTTTGAATGCTTCCGGCTCAGCCAGCTGCATGAGCACGACGGAGCAGAGGGTGTCGCCGCTCAGTTCGATCCGGAAATACCGTCGATTGGATGCGTCGCCGGCGAGCGGCAGAAGTTTTTTGAATGTCCCGCGAAAGGGCAATCGGGTCTGTATCGTCTCGGCAACGAGGGCTCGATCAGGAGGAGCCAGCGGCCGTTTCGTGGTGGCAGGGTCGATCGTGGCCATCAGCGCGGCATTATACTGGCACAAGAAAAAGTTGTCACGAGATGCCGTCCTTCGCACCGCGTTCCATGACGCGTCGACCGCCGACCGCACCGACCATCCCGCCAGCAGTATCCGCGACCCAATCCAGCCAGGTCGCCGTGCGGAACGGTACGAAGGCTTGATGCAGTTCGTCCGTTGCGCCGTACAAAGACGCCGTGACAATCGCAAACACCACGGCGTACCCGGCAGCGAACGGTCCAGCCGCGCGGCGAAACGCCCGGTAGCAGAGGACACCCAGCACCGCGTACTCGATCATGTGCAGCAACTTGTCGCCGAGTGCTTCGAAGAGAAATTTTGGCAGCTGCTCTTCGGGATGCGGCAACGACGAGAAGTAGAAGATCAGCGCCATATACGCCGCGACGGGAAGCCACGCCCGCATCCGCTGGCTAGTAGGACCTACAAACTGCTGCGCGTACGCCTTTTCCATTTTGCTGCCTTGATTGCAAGGTCGGTATCCCTATGACATACTCCTTGTGAGTCCGCAACAGTCTGCAACATTCTTTCTCTGCCTGCCCATGAGAACTGTTCGGGTCTGTTTTCTTTGGCATATGCATCAGCCGTATTACACCGATCCCGTCGCAGGGTCGGCCAGCATGCCTTGGGTGCGTTTGCATGCCACCAAAGCGTATTTCGACATGGCCTTTCTCCTGGACCGGTTTCCACGGGTTCACGCCACCTTCAACTTCACGCCGTCGCTGCTGGTCCAACTCAAGGAGATCGGTGACGGTGCCGTTCAGGATCTGTTTCTAGAGCATGCGCGGCGGCGGGCCGCCGATTTGAATCACGAGGAGCAGGCCTTCCTCATCCGCCATTACTTCTCGATCAATTGGGCCACGATGATTCGCCCCTTTCCCAGGTACCACGAGCTGCTCGTCAAGCGGGGCCTGGATATCGACGGACAGGATCTCCAACGGGTGGCCCGGCAGTTTTCTTCACAGGATTTCCTGGATCTCCAAGTGTGGTTCAATCTCGCTTGGTTCGGCTACGGAGCGGTCCAGCGCTATCCCCGCCTCGCAGCGTTGCGGGCCAAGAACCGTGGCTTCTCGGAGGAGGAGAAGCAAGAGGTCCTGGCTCTTCAACGGCAGACGGTGCAGGACATTGTGCCGATGTACCGCCGGTCGGCGGAGCGCGGCCAGATAGAATTGACGACGACACCCTTTTATCATCCGATCCTCCCGCTCGTGATCGATACGGAACATACCCGCCGGGCCAGGCCGGACCTGCCGCTGCCGTCGCGCTTTCGTGCCCCGGAAGATGCCGAAGCCCAGCTGCGTCTGGCTGTTGAGTGTCATACCGCCACGTTCGGCAGGCCGCCGGAGGGCCTGTGGCCTTCGGAAGGCTCTGTCTGTCCGGAATTGATTCCCCTGCTCCGACGCATCGGCCTCCGCTGGCTGGCCACCGATGAAGGTATCCTCGCGCGCTCGCTCGAAGCGTCGCAGATCCCGTGGCATCGGGCCCAGCTCTATCGCCCGTACAACGTGGGGATGGGGGGAGAGGAAGCAACAATCGTCTTTCGCGACAGAGAGCTCTCAGACGGATTCGGCTTTCTCTACCACAAGACGACGGCCGACGTGGCTGGCCAGGACGTGCTGCGCCGCATCAAACAGGTGGCGCTGGATACTCCACAGGACAACGTGCTCGTGCCGATCATTCTGGACGGCGAAAATCCCTGGGAGCACTATCATGAGGGCGGGGAACAGTTTCTTTCGCACCTATATCAGGCGTTCTCTCACGGCGCGCTGGACGAGGGCGACTCACTCCGCGTCACCACCGCCACGATGTCCGAGGCCCTCGCAGCCACGCCGGAGATGCCGCATCTCCCCTATCTGCACTCGGGATCCTGGATCAATCAGGATTACAAGATCTGGATCGGGCATGCGGAGGACAACCGCGGGTGGGATCTCCTGGGCCACACTCGCTCGCGCCTGCTGGAGATCAGTCCAAGCCTCCCGCCCGAGCGGGCCAAGGCTGCGTGGCACGAGCTGTACGCCGCCGAGGGAAGCGACTGGTTCTGGTGGTACGGCGACGATTTTGATACCGCCTACAAGGAAGAATTCGACCGGTTGTTCCGCACCCATCTTCGCAACGTGTGGACGCTCGCCGGCTTGACGCCGCCGGACCTGCTCAACCAACCGCTCTGCGAGGCGCGCCGCTTCCAGACCCGTGATCAGGTCACCCAGCCGCTTTCGCTTCTGCGACCGACGATCGACGGACTCGTGACCAACTTTTTCGAATGGCGGGGGGCCGGGACGATCAATCCTAATCCTCCCCTCGGCGCGATGTGGAAAGCCGAAGGCCTGTTTTCCGCCATTTGTTTTGGCTTCGATTTGGAGCACCTCTTTCTCCGGCTCGATCCCGCTACATCGTTTCTGAGCCAGAAAGCGGACCTCCCCATTGAATGCTGGCTTCAGACGCCCGGCCATAGCTATCGGCTCGAAATGTCCCTCGCTTCCCCCGATCATTATGTCTTGTCAGAGCGGCGGGACGACGGCGGCTGGCAGGAGGTGAGTCGCTCAGCACAGATCGCATGGCATCAGGTGTTGGAACTGGCTCTTCCGTTCAAAGAGCTTCACGTCGAAGAGGGACAAATTTTACAGATGACGGTGATCGTGCGGCGTGACGGCTTGGAAACCGCGCGGTATCCGCGCCATCAGCCGGCCGCAGTGAGCGTCCCCGGACCGGAATTCGAAGCGACGGTCTGGAGGGTATGAGCCGCTTCGCACATTTCTTGGTACACCATGCCTGACTTGCGGCGCGACCCCATCGTAGGTCGCTGGGTGATCATTTCGACGGAGCGGAACGGCCGGCCGCACGACTTCGCGCAGATGCAGCCGATCCGGCCGATCTCGGCTTCGCTCTGTCCGTTCTGCCCGGGACAAGAACGGCTCACGCCGAAGGAAATCATGGCCTACCGTCCGCAGCCCGCCGAAGCGGATGTGCCCAATTGGACGGTGCGGGTCGTCCCGAACAAGTTCCCCGCCTTGCAAGTGGAAGGTGATCTCGGCCGCGAAGGCTTGGGGCTCTATGATCGGATGAACGGGATTGGCGCGCACGAAGTCATTATTGAAACGCCCGGACACAAAGATAGCCTGGCCGACATGCCGACCAGATGCATCGAAGACGTGCTCTGGGCCTACCGCGACCGCGTCATCGATCTGAAACGGGACCTCCGCCTGCGGTACATTCTGATCTTCAAGAATCACGGCGCTGCAGCGGGCGCCACGCTCGAGCACAGCCACTCGCAGTTGATTGCGCTGCCTGTGATTCCGACCAATGTCATGAATGAGATTGAGGGCTGCCGCGCCCATTACCAGCAGAAGGAACGGTGCATCTACTGTGACATTCTCAGGCAGGACCTTGCAGACGGAGACCGGATCGTGGCCGACAACCCGGAGTTTCTCTGCGTCACGCCGTTCGCGCCACGGTTTCCGTTTGAAATGTGGATTCTCCCCAAGCGGCATGCCGGCTACTTTGAAGAGAGCCAGAAACATCAATTTGAGTTTCTCGCGCCGATCCTTTCGGAATCGCTCCGACGCATGGACAAGGTCCTGTCGAAGCCCGCCTATAACTTCGTCCTCCATAGCTCGCCGCTGCATGAGAAAACTGGCGACTTCTATCACTGGCACATCGAGATCATCCCCAAGCTTACGCAGGTCGCCGGCTTCGAATGGGGCACGGGGTTCTATATCAATCCCGTCTCGCCGGAAGAAGCGGCCAAATGCCTGCGTGAAACGGCCTTATAGCTCGCTCCCTCCTTGCTCCTGATCTGTCTGGCAGCCTATGATGCTGGCATGCAGGTTCAACTCAGTCATCCCGCGCGAACTGTTGACGTCAAAGGTCCCAAGCGTGCCAAAGACGTCCTGCGCGAACTTAATCTCGTCGTCGAGGCACATTTGGTAATCCGCGGCGATGAGTTGGTGACTGAAGACGAAATGCTCAGTGACAAAGACCAGATCGAGATCAGGCCCGTGATTTCAGGCGGGACCCCCTAACAGACATTCCCTGCCGTTCCTACGCTCTACCTCCGCTCCCCTGGCCGATTCCTTCCAGATGAGCATACGATGTACGAAGGCTACTTTGGCGGGAAATGCGAGAGAATCTTGTGAACTATGGCTTTGGTTCGCTCGTCTCGCTGTTGAGAGGTCAACCCCGGGTCAACCTCGCCGGCAGCGGTTCCCCTCC
>DASTFK010000382.1:0-5663 GCA_035719945.1 Nitrospira sp. | reverse complement strand
GCCCCCGCCCAGGATGACGGACAGCATCGTGCTGCGGTCCTGCGATAACCTCGAGAGCAGGGTGTTCAAGGTTTGCTGACGAGCCCTGTCAAAGCGCGCCATTTCCTCTCGAATCTGAATCATGATCATCCGGCCGCGGCCTTCTTCGATGTACCGTTTGGCCTCTTCCTGACGGCCGGCCTTCATGGCCTCGATTAAGGCCTCCTTTTCGTTTGTAAACTGGCTCACCAAGGTGCGGACGCTGGAGAGGATCGCCCGCTGCTCGTCGTATCGTCGCACTTGCTCGTCAAGGGAGATTCCAACCGCCTGAATGTGATCCTGTGCGGTCCGGTAGGGGTACAGATATTTTTCATGTTTGGTGATGACGAAGCCGCGGAACCCAGTCTCAAGATCGACAACCAGGCGTAAATACTCCGCCGCAAGCCTCTGGGACAGATACAGGGTATTGAGTTCGCTCTCATCTTCCGAAAAGTTTTCGACACTTCGGTACGTGACGATGCTCAGCAGGATGACCGTCAGGACAGGAATGACCGAGGCAAGCAACAGCTTGCGCGCAATCGGGAGGTCGCTAAAAAGTTTCAGAAGGCGGCGCATGAAAGCCTCCTGAGGTCATCGTGGTTGCAGGACTGCGGCCGAATCAAACCGGTACCGAAATGTCCCGCTCACGGAAGATGGACGGGCTTGGTCAGATTGTTGTGTATCGCGTTATTGTCGGCGTTGACGTCGATCCCCTTAAGAGGGGCCGGTTTATTGAGATTGACGTATTGGAACGTCCCGAACGGCTGGATCTGCTCGTCCTTGGGCAATTGATTCCGATTCCAGCCCCCGCCGAGCGCACGGATGAGCCCGACCGAGCTTTGCAGCAATTCGGCCTTGATCTGCACCGATTCGATGCGCGCAGTCAGGGTGGCGACCTGCGCATAAATGAGTTCGAGGCTGGAGGCCAGGCCACCCTGATAGAGTTCCGTGGTCAGATTTTGTGCCTTGAATGTGGCGCCGACGGCGGCGTCCTGCCGATTGGCGGCGAGCGTCAGTTGACCGGTCAGGCTGAGATTGTTTTCGACTTCTCGAAACGCGTTGAGCACTGTGGAGCGGTATCGATCCTCCGTCTCGCGATAGGCTGACCAGGACTGTTGCAATTGGGCGCGCCGAAGCCCGCCTTGAAAAACCGGCAGTGAGACAGAGGCCCCGTAGGACCAGAAACTATTGGCGAGCGACATCAGATTAAAGCCGACATCCTCAAAGCCACCAAGAGCCCGGAACGTCACGTTCGGAAAGAAGGCGGCACGGGCGATGCCGATAGCTCGGCTCGCCTGTGCCATCTGCCGTTCCATCCTGGCGATGTCTGGCCGCCGTTCCAGCAACGTCGAGGGGAGGGCTCGCGGAAGCGTGAACGTCGCCACGCGAAGATCGTCTGCTGATTTGGGTTTGATGGTAAAACTGGCCGGCGCCATATTGACGAGGATGGCGATCGCCTGTTCTGTGATCTGTCGTTGTGCTTGCACCCTTGCCAGCTGCGTTTCGGTAGTGAACAACAGCGATTCGACGCGGGCCACGTCGAGCGCCGAGGCGATTGCGCCGGCGAACTGCGCTTTGACGATGTCCAGCGATCGTCGATAGAGATCGATGGATTGGTTGTAGATTGTGATCTGCGCGTCATAGCCGCGGAGCAGAAAATAGTTCGTCCCGATTTCCGCCTGGAGGCTCAGCCGTGCGAGCCCATAGTCGGCGGCGCGTTCTTCGGCGCGGTACGTTTCAATGCGGGTGGCATTGCGCAGGGCCGACCAGAAGTCGGGCTCCCATGAGGCCAGCCCGCCAAGGGACACGGTCGAAGCCTGTTGTGAAATATCTCGGGGGAAAAACAGGGAATTGTTCGAGGCGCGGTTATCCGAGGCGCCGAATCCGAGGCCCAGGCGAGGAAGATACTGAGAGCGCGCCTTCATCATCATGTCGCGCGCCTGGACAAACCGCTCAGCTGTGGCTTCCAAATCCGGATTGGCCACCATGGCTTGTTCGATCAGGCTGGCCAGGACCGGATCGTCATACAGCTGCCACCAATCCGGCCGCAATTCGGTGTCCGAGGGATTGGCCTCGACAAAGGGGCTCGACCCATGCCATGAGGCAGGTACCACATATTCGGGCGGCTCATATGATGGTGCAAGGTCGACAGTCGGAAACAGATCGCTACACGATGTAAGGCTCAGCGCGAGCAGAACCCAGCAGACGAGCCATGCCCTACGCGTCATGTCCGGTCTCGTGTGCATGGCGAACCTGCTCATCGTGACGTTGACATGGCCGATTGTTTTTTCTGCGGGTGGTCCTTGTGATCGTCTGGCGAAGCGGGTTCTGCATTGTCGAGATCATAACCGGGTGCCGGCGTCACGATGCGGACCGTGTCGCCTTCCAACAATGCGGCACTTGGATTGTTCACAATCCGGTCGCTGGCGGCAATCCCTTCTGACACTTCGACAGCGCTGTCGAGAAGTCTGCTTACGGTGATAGGTTGGAAGTGCACTCGGTCGTCCTCCGTCACCACCGCCACTTGCGTGCCGTGCTCCTGGAACACCAGCGCCGTCGACGGAATCATGAACACTTTCCTATCGACTGGCGCGATGATCACCACTTTGCCGTAGGAGCCGGGCCACAAGGCTCGGTCTTCGTTGTCGATCGTAAAGACGGTGACGGCCGTGCGAGTGCTCACGTCGAAGCCCTTGGCGACGGTCAGGAACTTTCCGGTGAAATGACGGTCGGGCAATTGCGGTACCGTCACGTCGGCCGTCAGGCCAGGGTTGAGGAACGGACCAAAGGACTCAGGAACATTGACAAAGAGGCGCATCATGCTGACGTCGGCGACGGTGAAGAGATTGCTGATCGAGCCGGGAGTGCTGAACCCGCCTTCTTTGTTCACATAGTCGCCGACGTTGATATTTCGAACGGTCACGACGCCGTCATACGGCGCGACGATCGTTTTAAACCGGATCAGGGCCTCGTAGTTCCGGACATTCTGCTCGGACGCCTTGACCTTCGCCGCCTCGGCTTTCGCTTCCGCAACTTTCACTGAAATGGATTGTTCGGACACTGCTTGATTGGGACGGAGTGCGACCCAGCGTTTGGCGGTAATATCCGCGAGCGCATACTTGGCACGCTCAGAATCCAGATCCGCCTTGGCCTGCGCATATTGGGCATCGAGCGCGGGTGCGTTGATTTCTGCGAGGATATCGCCCTTCTTCACCTGTGCGCCGTAATCCTTGTACCACATCTTCACATAGCCGGAGACTTGCGCGTAGATCGGCGCCTCAAACCAGGCGGTAATATTCCCCGGAAGAGTGATCGTCTCGCTGGCGTCTGCCGGTTTTGGATGGACAACGGCCACCGTAGGCACCGCGTCTTCCAGCGTTTTCGCCTGCAGCGCGGCTGCGTCGCTTTTGGTCTCATAGAGGCGATAGCCGATGTAGGAGAGAAAGAGGACAAGGGCAGACAGTGCAACGACTTTTCCGCTCAGACGTTGCATCATGTGGCACGCTCCTTCTGGCGGGGCATTCGCCTATTGTAAATCATGGCATACACGCAGGGCACGAAGAGCAGCGTGAAGAGCGTGGCGATGAACAAACCGCCGATGACCGCACGCCCCAGCGGCGCATTCGTGGAATAGCCTGTTGCCATCGGCACCATCCCGATGATCATGGCCAAGGCGGTCATGAGCACTGGTCGAAGCCGCGTTTTCCCGGCTTCGATTGCGGCCAAGAGTGCATCGCCGTGCTCTTGAAGCCGTTCCCGCGCGTAGGAGACCACGAGAATTGAATTCGCCGTTGCCGTTCCCATCGTCATGATGGCGCCCGTCAATGCCGGCTCAGACAGACGCGTATGGGTCAGGAACAACGCCCACGCGATGCCGGCCAGTGCTCCGGGTAACGCCGTAATGATAATAAAGGGATCGAGCCAGGATTGAAAGTTGACGACAATCAACAGGTAGACCAGCACGATCGCGGCGAGCAACCCAAAGATCAGCTCGAAATAGGCGTCGTGCATCAGCGAGGCCTGACCATGGATTTCGACCTCGGCGCTGCGGGGCTTCTCGTGCTCCATGGTCTTGGCGATCTTCTGGACGTCCGTCAGTACGCCGCCGAGGTCGCGCCCTTCCGCTGAGACATACACATTGATCAAGGGCATGATGTTCCCATGCGTAATCACGCCCGGAGTTCCCTCCGCTGAGAAGTCGGCCAGGTTACCAAGCAACTGTATATCGTCTTTCACAGCATTATCCGAGGAATCAATGGGGATGGTCTTGAGACTATTGAGGCTGTTGATCTGTGCTTGCGGCGTATAGATATTGATCAGGTACGACATGCCGGTCGTAGGATCGAGCCAATAGATCTGGTCGACCTGTTGGCTGCCGGCAGTCGTCATCAGCAAATTGTCGGCCATGTCCTTCAGGGTTCTGTTGACACCCAGTCCGAACGTGCGGTTGCCTTCGACCATGAGGGTGGGCGTGCGCATCGTCTGCTGGATGACGACGTCCACGGCGCCCGGGATCTCGCGAAACTTCCCGACCAATTTGCGGGCATACTCGTAGTTGGCATAGATGTCCGGTCCGTTGACCTGCACGTCGATCGGCGCCGGCGCGCCGAAGTTGAGAATTTTGGCCGTCAAATCGGATGGCTGAAACGTGAATTCGGTTCCCGGATAACGCTCCCTCAAGCCCTTGCGCAGAGTGCGGCGATAGTCCCACACCGGCGACTTTTCATTCTCCAAAAGGATCGTCAAATCACAATCCTGGGACCCGATCGTCGGCGTGGGAATGAAGGCGAGGTTGTGCGGGCCGACCGGCAGGCCGCAATTGCTGACAATGTTTTCAACCTGCCCCGGAAGCAGCTCCTCGATGCTGTTGGAGACCAGTGTGGCCAGGCGTCCCGATACTTCGATGCGTGTCCCGAGTGGCGCCCGCATATGCATCTGAATGATCCCCGACGGGATCTCAGGGAAGTAATCGCGTCCGAGGAAGAAAAAGAGACAGAGGGACGCCAGCGCGACCGCCAATGAAATTTTCACGAAGGTGCTGCGCCGGTCGATCACGTATTCGAGCAGCTGACCGTAGCCCTCGCGGAACTGATCGAAGCGACGCTCAAACCCCTTTTGAAAGCGGACAAAGGGGTTCCGCGAGGGAGCTGCGCCGGACTCCCCGTGAGGGTCATGCGGCTTGGACATGGTGACTCTTCATCATATATTTCGCCATCGTCGGCACCAGCGTGCGTGACAGGATGAAGGAGGCGAGCATCGCAATGATGACCGCCTCCGCCATGGGCTTGAACAGGTAACCAGCAACGCCGCCGAGCTCGAAGAGCGGAATCCAGACAATCGCGATACAAAGCGTAGCCACCAGCGTCGGGACGACGATCTGGTTGGCGGCGTCGATAATGGCTTGCTCGAGCGGCTTGCCCATTTCGATGTGGCGATCGATATTCTCGATCATCACCGTGGCATCGTCCACAAGAATGCCGACGGCCAGCGCTAACCCGCCGAGGGTCATGACATTGATCGTCTCGTTGAGCCAATGCAGGCCGATAATCGCAGTGAGAATCGAGAGCGGGATCGAGGTCCAGACGATCACCGTGGCCCTCCAAGAGCCGATGAGCAACAACACGATGAGGCCGACCAGGGCTCCG
>DASTFK010000381.1:0-6988 GCA_035719945.1 Nitrospira sp. | reverse complement strand
TTGGCATGCGTTTTGAGTAGAGAACATGCGCTTCTCGGTTTGCGGGAGGATTTTCTATGAAAACCACGGCCATCAAGAGACAAAGTGTCCTGAGCCTTGCGCTACTTGTCCTCTGCCTATTCAGCGCTTGCGGCGGTGACGACAACAATGGGACTACGAATCCGTTTCAGCCTACTCCTACTACTCCTCCTCCACCGGTTGTCGCCGTTGTCGCCAATCAAGCTTCGAACAACGTGTCAGCCTACACGATCAATAGCAGCACCGGTGCGTTAGCTGCCGCGGCTGGGTCCCCCTTTCCGACCGGGGGAACGACGCCAGGCGGCGTCGCGGTTTCTTCCGACGGGACGTTGGCCTATGTGGCCAATCAAGGGTCGAACAATGTCTCGGCCTTCACCATTGATCCTCCGACAGGAGCGCTCGCGGCCATCGCAGGATCACCTTTCTCCGCTGGAACCACCCCGTTGAGACTCGCCATCTCACCAAATCGATCGTTTCTCTACGTCACCAATCAGGCGTCGAACAATGTCTCGGCTTTTGCGATCAGTGCTTCGGGAATTCTGTCGGGGATCCCCAGTTCTCCGTTTGCTACAGGATTCACGCCTGCCGGCGTCACCTGCACACCCAACGGGTCCTTCCTGTATGTGGCTAATCAAGGTTCCAATAATGTGTCAGGCTATACAATCAATGCGTCGGGGCAACTCTTTCCAGTCGCAGGCTCTCCTTTTGCTGTGGGGACCACTCCGATTGGAGTCGTGGTTTCGCCGAACGGATCGTTCTTGTATGTCTCAAACCAAGGTTCGAACTATGTCTCGGCATTGGCGATCAATGGGTCGACCGGGGCCTTAACGCCGGTCACGGGATCGCCTTTTGCGACCGGGATCACGCCCGGGGGCATCACGATCTCACCTAACGGGGCATTTCTCTACGTCGCGAATCAAAGCACGAACAATGTCACGGCATTTACGGTTAATGCAGGAAACGGTGTGCTCGCCCCGATCGGAAGCCCGACGCCGGCTGGAACCACTCCGTCGGCGGTCCCTGTGTCGCCGGACGGAGCCTTCCTGTATGTCGCCAACCAAGGCTCCAACGATGTTTTCGCCTATGCCATCAACGGCACTTCAGGCGCGCTGGCCGCTGTGTCCGGCTCGCCGTTCCCGGCCGGCGTCACGCCGCGGGCGATCGCAACGCCGGGCCGGCCGTAATCTTCAGGGTCAGACGACGCTCTTTCGAACCGCAGACTTCCCCCTACAAAACGTCTAGTAAGGCGTTTTCAAAGATACGTAATTGTGCATACATAATTTCGGACCTTGGTTAAGTTAGAATGCGGTGGCTATGAAACCAGCACTCCTCCTCGTCGCTGTAACTGTCCTTTTCTTGACAAGCTGTGTCGATGACAACGGGAGCGGCGGCAATGTTGCACCCACCAGCGGAGCGGTCGTCTATCTTGCAGATCAAGACATCGTCGGTGTCTTTGAGCTATTTCTGGCCACCTCAGGAACGAAGCTGAATCCGTCACTACCCGCCGGACGCACCGTGCAAAGCTTCGCATTGACACCGGATGCATCAGCGGTAGTCTATATAGCCGATCAAGACCAGAACGATGTCTTCGAACTCTATCGCGTGAATTTGGCCTCGCCGGGATCCAGTACCAAACTAAATGGCCAGCTTGCTCTTTGCGGGCTTGCTGTCTGTGGAGATGTGACAGCGTTTGCCATCACGCCTGACAACAGTGCTGTAGTGTACATCGCGGATCAAACCGCCGACGATGTGTTTGAGTTGTTCCGCACTGTCGTGACTACTATGGTGAATTCAAAACTCAACCCCACCTTTGCGGCGGGCCAAAATGTCGATGCTTTTGCAGTCCTCCCAAACAGCACTGGGGTGATTTATCGGGCCAATCAAAATATAGCTGGTGTGAAGGAATTGTATCGTGTGCTGTTCACGACTGCTCCTTCCACTGACCGACTCATTACTCCGCCGCTCATCACAGGACAGAACGTGGGCGCATTTACACCAACTCCTGATAGCGCCAATGTTGTGTACATCGCGAATCGACCCGTTGCTTTGAACTTATTTATCGTCCCGGCCGCAGGAGGTGGTAGCAGCATCCAACTCAACAGCGTCTCTCCGCCCAACCCAAACGCAAATGTGACTGATTTTGCAGTGACGCCTGACGGGCTTTCTGTGGTCTTTCGCGCCGATCAGGATATCGATCAGGTCATTGAAGTGTACCGGACCGTGATCGCCTTAGCACCGGCGAACACCAAACTGAATTCTCCCCTTGTTTTCGGTATGAATGTGACTTCGTTTGGCGTCATTCCAGACAGCAGTGGTGTCGTGTATGTTGCCGATCAAACGACGGTTAATGTGTTTGAGTTGTTCCGATCGCTGTTCTCAGGGGGCCCGCCAACCTCTCCGTTGAATCCGCCTTTCGTCGCAGGACAGGCAGTAGCGGACTTTGTGTTGTTCCCAAACGGGAGCGGGGTCGTTTACCGGGCCGATCAAAATACCGATGGCGTGAATGAAATTTACCGTGCGGTGTTCGGGTTCCCCGGTTCGACCAGACTCAATCCTGCGCTGGTCCTGGGACAAAATGTTTCGACCTACACTGTCTCACCCGATAGTGCTAGCGCCATTTACCTTGCCAATCAGGACAATGTCGCTATTACAGAACTATATCAGGCTACGTTTTCGTCCCCAGGTGTGAGTACCAAACTGAATACCCCGCTCGTTGCAGGGAAGAACGTCACAGATTTTGCTGTACAGTGACAAAGATTTTCAGTCATTAGCGGGTACAGGCCTTGACTCAACGTTGACGGCATCCTAGCATCACTGGATGCCGCTCTCTGGTTTCCATCCCCTCATTGCTGACTGGTTCGCTTCATCTGTCGGTATCCCCACTGACGTGCAGGTTCAGTCCTGGCCTGCGATCCAGTCCGGACAGGATGCTCTCATCGCCGCACCGACCGGCTCGGGAAAAACGTTTGCGGCCTTTCTGTCCTCCATCGATCAGCTGTTCAAACAAGCGCTCAACTGTGAACTCGACGACCGGACGCAGGTTCTGTATGTCTCGCCGCTCAAAGCTCTGAGCAATGACATCCAGAAAAATCTGCAACAACCGCTTGCTGCGATTGGCCAAGCGGCGTTGCAGGCTGGTTTGTTGATGCCGGAGCTACGTGTCCTGGTCCGAACCGGCGACACGCCGATGGCGGATCGCCAGCAGATGCTCAGGCGGCCGCCGCATATCCTCGTAACTACGCCGGAATCTCTGTTCATCCTGCTCACGGCCGAGAAAAGCCGGCGCCTGTTGCAAACCGTCCGGACCGTGATCGTCGATGAAATCCATGCCATTGCGCCGAACAAGCGCGGGGCGCATTTAGCGCTCTCACTGGAACGGCTGGAAGCCTTGACGCTCACAAAGCCGCAGCGAATCGGGCTGTCGGCCACCCAGCGTCCCATCGAATTGGTGGCGAGATTCCTGGCCGGAGAGCGTCCGCTTCCGACGGTCATCGACGTCGGTCACAAGCGGCGGATGGATGTCGGGATCGAAGTCCCCAAGGACGAGTTGAGCGCGGTTGTCACCAACGCCATTTGGTCGGATATCTATGATCGTGTGGCCGAGCTGGTCCGAGCGCACCGGACAACGCTCGTGTTTGTCAACACGCGCCGGTTGGCCGAGCGGGTCTCGCATCATTTGGAAGAGCGGCTCAAGGACCTTGGACCAGGCGCCGTGGCAGCGCACCACGGGAGTCTGTCGCGGCAGATCCGCCTTTCTGCGGAAGAGCGCCTCAAGAGCGGCACGACCCGTGTCGTAGTGGCCACGGCATCATTGGAGCTGGGCATCGACGTCGGAACGGTGGATCTGGTCTGTCAGATCGGTTCGCCGCGGGCCATCGCTACCTGTTTGCAGCGGATTGGCCGCGCAGGGCATTGGGTCAGGGCGATTCCGAAGGGCCGGCTCTTCGCCACGACGCGCGACGAATTGCTCGAATGTGCGGCGCTGATACGGGCCATCAAAGCAGGAACCTTGGATCGAATTTCGGTGCCTCCGGCGCCGTTGGATATTCTCGCTCAACAGCTCGTCGCCGCTGCCGCGACGCAAACATGGTCTGAAGCCGACCTCTATACACTCGCCCGCCGTGCGTTTCCTTATCGAGAGCTCGAGCGAACGGAGTTCAACCGCATTGTGCAGATGCTGGCTGAAGGCATCTCAACGAATCGAGGACGCGGGCTGGCCTATCTGCACCATGATCGCATCCATCACACGGTGAAAGGGCGGCGGGGCGCGAGGCTGGCAGCGATCACGTCGGGGGGCGCGATTCCCGATACGGCCAATTATGCGGTGGTGTCAGAGCCGGAGGGCACGGTCGTGGGGTCGGTCGATGAGGATTTTGCGGTGGAGAGCCTGGCCGGCGACATCATCCTGCTGGGCAACACCTCCTGGCGCATCAAAGGCGTGGAAATGGGGAGAGTGCGCGTCGAAGATGCGCATGGCGCGCCGCCGAACATTCCGTTCTGGCGGGGAGAGGCCCCCTCGCGCACCTCCGAGCTCTCGGCCGAAGTGGCCGACGTACGCAGGGAGATCGCAGAGAGGGCGCTCAACGCACAGCGGTCGGCCCTTCACTGGCTTACACAGGAATGCGGCCTGGATGCGCGAGGCGCCCAGCAGGCCGTCGAGTACGTGCTGAGCGGCCGCTCTGTTCTCGGAACGGTCCCCACCCAGGCCACCATCGTAGCTGAACGGTTTTTCGACGAAAGCGGCGGAATGCAACTTGTCATTCACGCTCCCTTCGGTGGGCGCATCAACAAGGCCTGGGGATTGGCCTTGCGCAAGCGCTTCTGTGTCACCTTTGATTTCGAACTCCAGGCTGCGGCCACCGACAACGGTCTGGTCATCTCGCTCGGCGAAAAACACAGTTTCCCGTTGGAATCCGTGTTCGGCTATCTCCATTCGCAAACGGTGCGGGAAGTGCTGCTGCATGCCGTGCTGGCCGCGCCCATGTTCGCCACACGCTGGCGTTGGAACGCCTCGCGCTCGCTGGCGCTGCTGCGCTTCTCAAACGGCAAGAAAGTCCCGCCGCAGATTCAGCGGATGAAAGCCGAGGATCTGCTCGCGGCAGTCTTCCCCGATGCGATTGCCTGCCAGGACAATATGACGGGGGATCGGGAACGCCGGATTCCCGACCATCCGTTGGTCCAGGAAACGCTGCGCGATTGTCTGACTGAAGCCATGGACGTCGAAGGACTGACGCATGTCCTACGAGGAATCGAGACCGGAGCGATTCGCTGCGTCGCCGTCGACACGCCGATACCCTCTCCCTTTTCGCACGAAATATTGAATGCCAACCCCTACGCCTTCCTCGACGACGCGCCGCTCGAGGAGCGTCGGGCGAGGGCCGTCGAACTGCGTCGGACCCTGCCGGTAGAGCTGGCCGGCGAGGTCGGGGCATTGGATCCCGTGGCCATCGACGAAGTCGTCAGGGAATCCTGGCCGGTTGTGCGTGATGTCGATGAGCTGCACGATGCGTTGCTCTCGCTCGTCTGGCTTCCGGGCGGAGAGGTGTCGGGTTGGCAGCAGTTCATGACGGAGCTGAAGCAATCAGGACGCGCCGCCGAACTGACCGCCATCGATGGAGCACATCACAACAGCGCATGGGTGGCCGCGGAGCATGCAGCCGATGTTGCACGGTTGCTGGCAGGAGACGGCGATGAGCGGACCCTCGATGCCATTGTGCTGGGCTGGATGGAGAGCATCGGTCCAACGACGGCGTGGGAACTGACCGCGCGGTTGTATCTACCGAAGGAAAGTCTGGAAGCCGCTCTGCTCCGTCTCGAAAGCCAGGGCCAAGTCCTCCGCGGCCAGTTTCGGCCTTGTGGCCAAAATGCAGATTTCAAATCTCAAATGGCAAATGATGAAGGGCAGACCATGACGCTTGAGTGGTGTCATCGCCGGCTGCTCGCCCGGATTCATCGCCGCACCGTCGGGAAACTGCGCAAGGAGATCGAGCCCGTCGCCACGGCGGATTTCATGCGGTTTCTCTTCCAGTGGCAGCATATCGCGCCCGGTTCCCGCCAACACGGGGAGGCCGGTTTGCTCGAGGTGGTCAGGCAGCTGGCGGGATTCGAGGCGGCGGCCTCAAGTTGGGACTCGCAACTGCTCCGAGTACGAATGGGCAAGTATGAACCGGCATTGCTCGACCGACTGTGCCTGAGCGGAGCGGTGAGCTGGGGACGGCTGGCGCCTCACCCCCGGCTGATGGACCAAACTGCTCGCGAACAAGGCCGCCGGATTACGCCGACCAGCGTGGCTCCAATCAGCCTGTTCCCTCGTGAACAGGGTGTATGGCTACTGGAGGTGTTACGGGACGATTTCGGGGCGGGCTCAGATCCTTACGCTGCCTTGAGCGCCGTCGCGCAGAACATTCGACGGGGCTTGGAGGAACGAGGTGCCAGTTTCTTTGCGGATCTCGTAGAAGCGACGGGTCATCTGCCGGCGGAAGTCGAAGAGGGACTGTGGGAATTGGTGGCGGCCGGATTGGTTACCGCTGACGGGTTCGATAATCTGCGTGCGCTCATGGATCCGCGGCGGCGGCGTGCCGAGGGTCGCGAGCGCGGGCGCCGGCCGCGACATGCCGCTGGCCGATGGTCGCTGTTGAGGACGATGAAAACGTCTGTCGCCTCAAGCCAAGGCCCGGCGCATTCGCACTCCGCATTGGCTGAGCGAGTTGCGCGGCAATTGCTTCACCGGTATGGGGTGGTCTTCAGGGATCTGTTGGCTCGCGAAGTGCTGGTGCAGTCTTGGCGCGACCTGCTCGTCGTGTATCGAAGGATGGAATTGAAAGGAGAAGTCCGCGGCGGGCGATTCGTCTCTGGTTATGTCGGAGAGCAGTTTGCCCTGCCGGAAGCCGTTGAAGCGCTCCGGGCCATCAAGAAACATCCGGGATCAGCCGCCGGTGTGGACATCAAGCTTTCCGCTTCTGACCCCTTA
>DASTFK010000380.1:0-6641 GCA_035719945.1 Nitrospira sp. | reverse complement strand
TGGCTCGTGAGCGGTTCAATGTGACGGCGTCAGTCTCGGCCGTGCAGCGCCTGTATGCTCAGGTGCTGAATGCCGGTCGGGAGCGTGAATGAAGATCGGCCTTGACGCCAGTCCGTTGGTGGGTGATCGCGGCGGAATCGGCTGGCATACCTACTATTTATTGCGCGGCATGCTAGCGGCTCAGCCCAGCCTCGAATTTGTCGCGTACATCAGACCAGGCTCGAATCCGCCTGAGGAAACCAGGCGATGGTCTGGAGCGGATCGTCTCAGATGGGTAACCGCCTCGAAGTGGTCCATGAAAAGCCGTGGAAGCACCGATCGGTTGGACCTGTATCATGGGACAAATTTCCGCATGCATACGGTCGGAAGGTATGGCGGCATCGTCACGATCCACGACCTCTGGCTCGAACGATATCCGGAATACTCCCCAAAATTGTTGGGGCAGAAATTGTCATCGTACAAGACGCAGCGGACCGCCCGGCGCGCACGAAAGGTCGTCACCGTCTCGAAGTTTTCCGCCCGCGAACTGATCGAACTGTTCGGCTTATCCGCCGAGCAGATTGTGGTAATTCCGAACGGTGTGTCCGAGGACTTTTCCTGTCGCGACGATGCCGGCGCGTTCATGGCGTTGAAGCAGCGGATCGGCCTCGCGTCCGACCGGTTCCTTTTGTTTGTCGGTGGCGCTGATCCCCGAAAAAACCACCGTCTCGTGCTCGAAGCGGCGTCTCTCATACGGCCGCATCTCGAAGCCAGAACGCTCATCTTGGTAGGGTCACCCACGCATTCGTTTGGCTCCTACGAGGCGACGGCTAGGTCGTACGGGTTGATCGACCGGGTGCTGTGCCCCGGCCGTTTGTCGCAGAACGATTTGCAATTGCTCTACTCCTACGCCGACCTGTTCCTGTTCCCGTCCCTCTACGAAGGATTCGGCATGCCGGTGCTGGAAGCCATGGCGTGTGGTGCGCCGGTCATCACCTCGAAGACGACCGCATTGGGAGAAGTGGCCGGGGAGGCGGCATTGCTCGTCGACCCGCACAATGCCCGGGAACTCGCAGACCGCATGATCGAAGTGCTCGAGAGCGAGTCCTTGCGCGCCTCGCTCAAGGCGAAAGGGTTTGCCCGGGTCAAACAGTACACCTGGGCTCACTCGGCCTTGCAAACCTATGATCTGTATGCCTCACTCATACGGTAGACCGCAGGCATGATCCCTCGGAATATTCTTGCGATCAAGTTGCGCTATTTGGGGGATGTGCTCCTGGCGACGCCGACGCTGCATGCGCTCAAATCGGCCTATCCGGAGGCGCGGCTGACCGTCCTGGTGAACCGAGGTACGGAAGATATCCTGCGAGGAAACCCGCACGTGGACGAGATTCTTCCGCTGGACCGCGGCTCGGTCCTGCAGCAGAGACGCTTCATCCTGGACATTCGACGCCGGCGGTTTGACACCGTTGTGGATCTGACCGACGGCGATCGGGCGGCATTCCTCACATGGATCAGTGGAGCAGGCGTTCGCATCGGGTTTAATGCCGAGCAGCGCTGGACCGGGCGCTGTTACACTACCGTCGTCACGGGCGGCGCCGGGGTGCATCGTATCGAGCGGGACCTGGCGGCCCTTGCCCCCTTGGGCATTGAGGCCCGAGACCGCATTCCGCGGATCTGGTTGGGGCCGGAAGACGACGCACGTGTTGACCAACTGGCCGCCCAGCTAGGCATCGCAAGGGACCGCTCGTGGGTGGTGATCCAACCGGGCGCCCGATATTGGTTCAAGGCCTGGCCGCCGGAGCGCTTTGCGGAGGTCGCCGACCGCTTGAACGATCGCTTCGGCTGCCAGGTCCTCGTGGCTGGAAGCCCTAAGGAAGCGGCGTTGACGCAGGCGCTCGTCGATCATGCGAAGAGCCGGCTGCTGAACATCGCCGGCCGTTCGGATGTGAGAATGCTGGCGGCGCTGCTCAAACGCTCCACGCTCTTTGTCGGTAACGACACCGGTGCCATGCACATCGCGGCCGCGGTGGGAGCGCCGGTGGTCGGGCTGTTTGGCCCGTCTAATCCGGTGGAATGGGGACCGCGCGGCGGGCGGGCCGAAACGATCTATAAAGGACTTGACTGTCGAATTTGCTTTCATCCAACCTGCCGGCGAGGCGAGGACAACTGCATGAAGCTGATCACGGTCGAGGAAGTCATGGCAGCGGCGGTTCGTCAAATCGAGCATAAACAAGGCACGCTGTCGTAGAAGAGGTTTTGGTGGCACACACTTGTGAGCAGGAAGTTGTGAAACCCGGCATGGAACGGGTGCTCTGCGACCTCTGTCGTTCGAACGACTGCGAGGTCATCCTCAGGCAGCGGGATTTGCTGCTTAATGTGACAGAAGACGAGTTTTTGATCGTGCGATGCAAGAGCTGCGGTCTCATCTACCTGAATCCGCGCCCGACTGAAGACCTGCTCGGATCGTTTTACCCGTCGGTCTATTATCCTCCCGTGTCCGGCAAGGAGAGACCGTCATTGCAGCGGCAGGCCAAGAAGATTTCCGCCCAGCTGAAACGGTGGGTGTTGGAGGACTATTACGGCTATCCTTCGTCGGGTGGAGCCGTCTCGTGGCGGCCGGTGAGAAAACTTCTGTTATGGCCGGACAAGACATGGCGGGAGCTGAAAGGACGCTACCCGTTACCCTGGAGGGGCCAGGGGAAGGTGTTGGATGTCGGATGTGGGGCCGGCGGGAACTTGAAGACCCTGCAAGACCAGGGATGGGAGCCTCACGGTATCGAGATCAGCGAGATTGCAGCTGCTCATGCCCGCGAACTGACCAAGGGACAGATTCACAGTGGCACCGTCGAGTCGGCACCGTTTCCGCCCGGCGCATTTGATCTCGTGCTCATGAGTCACTCACTCGAACATTTTCCCAGCCCCGTTGATGCCTTGAGGCGGATCCACCGGTTTCTCAAGAAGGACGGTCTACTGGTCGTCCATGTTCCCAACGTCCACAGTCTCGAGTTTAAACTGTTCGGCCGCTGGTGGTTTCAGCTGGATCCTCCGAGGCATTTCTACCATTTTGACCGCGCAAGCCTGACGGCTGCTCTCGCCAAAGCTGGGTTTTCGACACAGATCGTTCGCACGGCGGTCAGTTCAGTGTTTTTGATGGCGAGCCTGAATCGGGTATGGAAGCACCGTTTCGGAAAAGATGTGCCTTTCCAGAAGCTTATCGATGGGTTGATTGCTGGCCCGTTATCCTTTGTCGCTGGCCGGCTTGGTTACGGGACGGAACTGACTATCCATGCGGTCAAACGGGAGCAGCACTCGTGAGCCTACCCTGATATCGCCCTGCTCAGATCCCCTTGACAGGTTTTAGCTTTTTGTTCATATTGTGAACGCTTCGCCATTTTACCCGTATATTTCATGGATTTACAAGGCCAACGTGATCTCTTACTGCTAAGCGAGCTCGATCGCAATGGCGGGGCTACGCAACGCACGCTCGCGACCAAGCTCGGGGTCGCCCTTGGTTTGACAAACCTGTATCTGAAGCGCCTGGCGCGCAAAGGGTACATCAAGATTACGACCATTCAACGCAATCGGATCCGCTATCTCCTCACTCCACAGGGATTTGCCGAGAAATCCCGCCTCACGTATCAGTACATGCAATATTCGCTGTCCTACTACCGCGACATGCGGGGGCGCCTCAAAGACATGTTGTCCTCGCTCGAATGGACGAAAGGGCAGCGCGTTGCGATTTGCGGCACAGGAGAGCTGGCAGAATTGGCGTATTTGGCACTGCGGGAGATGAACGTCGATTGCATTGGATTTGTCGACGGGAACACGCGTGACACGTTTCTCTCGCATCCAGTCTCTTCGCCGGACCAGATCACGGCGTGGCAATTGGATCGAGTCCTGATTGCCGATTTTGACCATGCGGCGGCTTACGAAGAACAGCTGGTGCAGTCCGGCATTCCTCGCGAGAAATTGCTGAGACTGGGCCTGCGACAGTAGAGTCGGGAGTGACGGAACTCCCTCAAGGATCGGGAACCGTTAGGGCGCTGTAAGTGAGAGGGCGAAGCTGTGTCTACAGGGTCGAGACCAGGCCAGATCACCAGCCTTCATTGGTATGCGCTGCGGACGCGGTCGCGGCATGAAAAGTTGGTGCGCGACCAACTGGCGCAGCAAGGGATCGAACCGCTCCTGCCGACCGTTAAGCGTCTCAATCAATGGAAGGATCGGAAGAAAGAGGTCGAGGTGCCACTGTTCTCGGGCTACTGCTTCGTCCGCTTCACTTCAGATCAGAAGCTGCCGGTCCTCAAGACCGTCGGCGTCGTCGATATTGTGGGCGGTGGGCAGCGTCCCGAACCAATTCCTGATGAGGAAATCACGGCGATCCAGACCTTGATCGCGAGCGTCCTGCCGTATGATCCGCATCCCTATCTTCAGGAGGGCATGAAGGTCGAAGTCATCAGGGGGCCGCTCCAAGGGCTTCAAGGGATTCTGCTTCGTAAAGAGAAGCGGCATCGCTTGATCCTCGGTGTGCGTCTGATCCAGCAGGCGGCCGCGGTGGAAATCGATACGGCAGACGTGGTGCCGATTCAGTAGCCGGACAGGACCTCGCTCGTGCGAGGCCTGGGGCCAAACACATGCAACGAGACCAGCTTCGTAAGCATGAAATTTCAGAACGATTCGACCGGCTGTCGCTTGAGCGGACACGCTGGCAGGAAAGAGCGCGCTATTACTATGAAGATCAGCTGCACTATCTCCGGTTTTTGGTGCCTGAAGGGCTGAACATTCTCGAGGTGGGCTGCGGACTGGAGGACCAGCTCGCCGGGTTGAAGCCAAAACGCGGCTTGGGGCTTGATCTCAGCGCCGCAATGATCAAACAGGCGGTGGCGCGTCATCCGGACATCGAATTTCGAGCCATTGATGTGGATGAACTGGATGGCAGCGAAACCTTCGACGTCATTTTGCTGCTCGATGTGATCGGTCATCTGCTCGATGTCGAATCCACATTGAAAAAGCTTCGCCGCTTCTGCGGGCCGCATACGCGAGTGATCGTGGTCTATTACAACTTTCTGTGGGAGCCCCTGTTGCGTCTCGCCGAACGATTGGGTCTAAAGATGCCGCAACAACAACAAAACTGGCTTTCACCGGCCGATATTCGAAACCTCTTGCGTCTCGCTGATTATGAAGTCGTGAAGGTCGAGAATCGGTTTCTGTTGCCGAAAAAAATCCCGCTCATCGCCCCGTTATTGAACCGATTTGCCGTCATTCTTCCAGGCATCAACCGGCTCTCTCTGGCACAGTATGTGGTCGCGAGGGTGCGGGGGCTGCAAGCCAGCCAGGCGTATTCTGTCAGCATCGTCATCCCCTGCCGTAATGAAATGGGAAACATTGAAGCGGCTGTTGTTCGGCTTCCCGCGTTCGGAACTCATCAGGAAATTATCTTTGTCGATGGTCACTCCACCGATGGCACCGTCGAGGAAATACAACGCATTATTAAGACGTATCCCCACAAGGACATCAAGTTGTTCATCCAGGATGGCAAAGGAAAAGGGGATGCGGTTCGAAAAGGATTTGCCGCGGCCAGTGGAGACATCCTGATGATTCTTGATGCTGACCTCACGATGCCGCCGGAAGATCTTCCCAAGTTTTATGATGCGCTTGCACATGGCAAAGGCGAGTTCATCAATGGCAGTCGCCTGGTCTACCCGATGGAGCAGAAGGCCATGCGGCTATTGAATTTGCTCGGAAACAAATTTTTCAGCATGGCATTCAGCTGGCTTTTGGGTGAGCGGATTAAAGATACGCTGTGCGGAACCAAGGTCCTGTTCCGTGAAGATTACGAGCGAATTGCCGCCAACCGAGGGTACTTCGGGGATTTTGATCCATTCGGTGACTTTGACCTGCTCTTCGGCGCCTCGAAACTCAATCTGAAAATTCTCGAGGTGCCGATCCGATATCAGGAGCGTACGTATGGGACGACGAACATCAATCGGTTCCAGCATGGCTGGTTGCTGCTTAAGATGACCGTGTATGGGTTCTTTCGCTTGAAAGCCGTCTGATGTCTGAAGACGTGTTGCGACGCCATCACATCGTCTGGACACAAAAGCCTGTGCTGAGACGACTGTATGCTTCGTGGTATCAGGAGATTTGCCGGTGGCTTACGCCCGGACTGACAGTCGAAGTTGGAGGAGGCACAGGGAACTTGAAGGATTTTTCACCCCACGTGCTGTGTACAGACGTCGTGAAAATGCCTTGGCTTGATGCGCTTGTCGATGCCCAGCATCTGCCGTTTCGCAGCAGGAGCGTCTCAAACATCGTGCTGTTCGACGTGCTGCACCACCTGGAAAATGTGCGGTATTTTTTTGACGACGCCCTTCGCGTCCTCGTGCCAAGCGGTCGGATAGTGATCATGGACCCGTATGTGTCCGCTCTTTCCTGGCCCATCTATCGGTTCCTGCACCCAGAGCCCATGGATTTCAGGCGCGATCCGCTTGCGATCGTCGCCCCGCTCTCGCAGCGACAGCCGTTCGATGCCAATCAAGCCGTTGCGCGCATCGTCTTCGAGCGCTCCTACGAGCGGTTTCACCAGCTGTACCCCCAACTTGCGAAGATCGTTCACGAGCATCTGGCCTACTTCGCCTATCCGCTCAGCGGCGGCTTCGATC
>DASTFK010000379.1:0-6839 GCA_035719945.1 Nitrospira sp. | reverse complement strand
AAGCCCTATATATGGCGCCTCCCTGACATGCCTGATCCGGCGAGCCATCCAATGCCCAGCGTACCTTCCCCTTAATAGCGCTTGACTACTCTGCCGAATGCGCTCAGGGTGATCCTATGACGTATTGAGCCACGCCGACTTTCCTATTCTTCGCGCCTCTGTGTACCCCTCCCTGCGCGATTGATTCCCAGGTCTCCGCCGCTTCTACGCCAGAGTGTTCTTCAATAAAACGTTATGACCGGAGGCGACTCCGCCTTCCGGCTGAGAGTAGTGCCGATGCAACGGGATGATGCATCCCGTGCGTTTCATTTCGATCACCGAAAGGGAGGATGACATGATTACGATGACGTCAGTGGCTGAAGGGAAAATCCGAGAGCTGATGCAAGAAGAGAAAGACACGATTGGTCTTCGAGTGTTTGTCAAAGGCGGCGGCTGCCATGGCTACCAATACGGCATGGCCTTCGAGTCCCAGGTAGGCGAGGACGATACGGTCATCGAAAAAGGTGACGTCAAAGTCATTATGGATTCGCAAAGCGCTCCGCTGCTGGTCGGCTGCGAAGTGGATTACCAGGACACGATGCAAGGCTCCGGTTTTGCCATCAAGAACCCGCAGGCCAAAACAACCTGTGGATGCGGCAGTTCATTCAGCGCATGACTCGCTGGTGCGCAGCAAGCTAGAGGAGGGTGGATCCATGGAACCCGTAACAATCATCGGCACGAAAAACAGAAAAGGCCAGGTCATCACCGACCCCCGCGTCATGATGAATGAAGCGCCTCGCACGGCGTCGTTCTTTACCGGCAGCGAAGTCATCAAAGAGGCCGTCAAGCGCGCCAACGTCGATATTATGGTGGCCTATCCCATTACGCCTCAGAGCGAAGCGGCCGCTCTCTGCGGCGAACTCTTTGCCGAGGGCTATATCGGCGACTACTTCCGCGGCGAAAGCGAATTTGCTGTCATGTCGCAATGCGCCGGCTCTGCGTTCGGCGGGGCCCGTGTCTTCACGACGACCGCCGGGCCTGGCACGCTGCGCGCAATGGAAAACTTCCCGATGTGGGCCGGGGCACGCTTGCCGATCCAATGCATCGTCACCTGCCGAGGCATCAATTCACCGCTCTCGATCCAGCCGGACACGATCGAGATCGCCTATCTGATGAACACCGGCATGCTGGTTTGGCACGCGGAGACGGCTCAGGACTTTTATGATTGGATTCTCAAAGGCTACATGGTCTCGGAAGAGCCGGATGTGCATTTGCCCTTGGCCCTCTGTTGCGATGGATTCTTCGTGACCCATACGAAAGATACCGTCGACCTGACCCCCGCCGACATGTGCCTGCCGCCCTACGATCCGTACCGGTCGCCGGTCCCCTGCATGGACATGGAATGTCCCCCGGTCCGCATGATGCGCGATCCGTTCGTCATGAAGAGCAACTACATCAGCTACGCCACGCATGCGAGCTGGCAACAGGAAATCTGGGCTGCCGCGGAACGGTCCCGAAAGCATACGATCGCCTGGCTGGACGGACTGATCGACACCGAGAACATTGATGCCGACGTGCTCATCGTGGCGTCCGGAACCGCGGTCTCTCAAGGGCGTGAAGCCATCCGTCTGCTGGCCGATGAAGGCATCCGTGTGGGGCTGGTGAAGATCAAGACACTCCGGCCTTGGCCGCAGGAAGAACTCCGGGAAGCTACCAAGCATGCCACACATATCATCGTGCCCGAGTTCAATGTCATCGGGTGGTTGGCACGGGAGATCAAAGCGACGATCCCCCGCCCCGAGCGAGTCATCGCCGGACCGCGCGTGTGCGGGGGCATGACCATGCCGCCGGAAATCATCGTGGAAGAAATCAAGAAAGCGATCGGCGTCCGATCCGAGGTATTGGCCGGACGCGGGGGTTGAGCCGGGAACGCGCGGGCCGACCAGACGATAACAATTACTTATCGGCGCGCCTGCGCCGACCCACAAGAGAGGACGGTGTCAAGATGAGTCTCAATTATGTGAAGTTTTCACCGGGATTTGAAGCGTTCATGCCCAAAGAATACCGCGACATGGTGGAGCATGGCCCATTCGGGAAGAAGACCACGGTGTCGCAGATGGGGAGTTTCAAGGAAATTCTTGAGGAACATCCGATGTGTGCCGGCTGCGCGATGACCCTGTTCATCCGGCTGGCCATCATCGCGTTCCCGAATCCCGAAGACACGATCACGGTCGGGACGGCGGGATGCGGCCGGCTGGCGATTTCGCAAGCGGCTATTCCCTTCGTGTACGGCAACTACGGCGACCAAAATGGCGTCGCCAGTGGCTTATCGCGTGGATTGCGTATCCGGTTCGGAGACCAGCCCAAGGATGTCGTCGTGATGGCGGGTGACGGCGGCACGGCGGACATCGGATTCCAGCAGGTGCTCCATTCCTGGTTCCGGAAGGAACGGTTCACGACGATTATGTTGGATAACGAGGTGTACGGCAACACGGGCGGACAAGAAAGCGGCATGACGACCAGAGGCGCGGTCCTCAAGATGGCGCCGCTCGGCAAGAAGTTCGAGAAGATGGACATGGTGGCCATGGCCAAAATCGCCGGCTGCGCCTATATCGCCACCGTCGTACCCAACAATCCGCGTCGCGTGGAAAGCTGTATTAAGAAGGCGGTGCTGATCGCCCGAGAGGTCGGTCCGACCTATATTCAAGCCTATACGTCGTGCAATATCGAATATGCGATCCCGACCGACCAGGTGATGGCGGATGCCAAGACCGTCGAGGATGATCGCTATAAATTTGCCGAATATGTCAGCGATGAGGCCAAGGAATATCTGACGGCGCGGTACGGGTACAAAGAGTTCGTCCAGAAACCGGCCGCGGCGATCGCAACGGCATGAACCCGACAAGGACCACGTTGACCACGTTCTAGGACGCGGTCAACATGGCCTTGGCGGACTATCAGAAGAACACGGTGTAACCGTGCAGACGCTCGACATCCATCGTCCTGAGATGCCCGATCTTCAGTTCGTGCTGTTGGTGACGGCACTCTGCACCTCACGACTGACCGTGCTCAACATACCGAGCACACTCCGCACCTCGATGTTTGACCGTTGTTGGGTGCTCATCCACGAGAGCCCGCCTCCCCGAAGGGCGGAGCAGCGGGTGTTAGACTTGCGGCCCTGGACCGAACTGACCGTCGAGGCGATGGCGGAGACCATCCGCGTGGGGCTGACCGAGGCGGGCATCCACACGCTGGCGTGGGATCATGCCGCCAGCGAACCGAGACGCACCAGCACGCCGGAAGCACAGATCCTCATCGATCGCCTCTCGCATCTCTTTCCGCACCCGTCCGAGGACAAAGACGCGGTAAGCGGAGAGGTGGTGGAGGAAACAGGAAACCCTCAGGAGAAGGGACCTGACCTCCTGCAACTTCTGGGTGAGATGGCCGCATTGATGGCCAAGTTGGCACCGGCCTTGGAAAGCCGCGCTGCAGACCTCAAGGGAGGAGGAAAACCTGACAAGTTGGTCGATGCCTTGCGGAAGGGCGCAGAGCTCATGCACGACAGTGGAAACATGTTCCTGCTCTGGGCCCGTCACTATGCCGAGCTCAGCGACAACAGACCCTCCTAGTTCTCCATACGTTTCAGAACACTCGCGAGTAGCCCCGTCATTCACACATAATCAGGAGATTTGATGTCGTCCTCTATTGTCGTCATTGAAGTTCCCCGGGCCGAGAACGAAACCGTATTTCTTCTGCATGTCGTGCAAGCAGCACTGAAGGCCTATCGCAACACCCACAATGAGAGCGTCCAGGTGGATAATCCATTGAATCCCGCTAATGGCTGCAATACCTCAACGCCGTTTCAGCCGCTGAACTATCCTGAGCCTGTGTCGCGTTAGTCATCGGCCAGGAATGGTTGATCCCCTTACCGTCCCTGAAGACAGGCTTCCACTGCGCCCACGTCGCCCTGTTCCATGGCGACCTGTATCCTTAGGGATTCGGCATCGCGGTTAATGGAGGCCACTGCCAGAGGCTTTCCGTTTTTGCGATAGGCCACCAGGCAATTGCGATCCGCGATGCTTCCCACAACCTTCGCCTCATCCCATTCGTGCGCAAAGCCCACGTAGCCGATCGTCACGTCGTAATGGGCGCTCCAGAAAAAGGGAACGGCGGCGTACGGCTGATTGTGACCCAAGATATTTTGTGCGGCGGCTTGACCATGCTGCTCGGCCACGACCCAGTGCTCGACCCGTATGGATGTGCCGGTATAGCGGTCCGGCCAGCGTGCGATGTCGCCGGCGGCCCAAATCTCTGGAACGCTCGTGCGCAAGTATTCGTCCACCTGGACACCGCCATCGACTGTCAACCCAGCCTGCTTAGCCAGTTCCAGATTCGGGCGGACACCGATCCCCACGACCACCAGGTCGGCATCGAGTCTCGTCCCGTTCTTCAGTGTGATGGATTGCTCGTCGAACGACGCGACGGTCTGTCCCAAGTGGAACTGCACGCCATGTTGCTCGTGCACCTCCCGTACGAAGCGGCCCAGTTCGCTGCCGAGCACCCGCTGCATGGGAATCTCCTCTGGCGCCACTACGTGCACGTCGAGATTCCTCGTCCGGAGGGAAGCCGCGACCTCCAATCCGATAAAACTGGCACCGACAATCACCGCGCGTCGCGCCCGCGTCGCGCGCTCGATGATCGTGCGGCTGTCGCTCAACGTCCGCAGATAGTGGACGTGCGGCAGTTGGGCGCCGGGAACTTCCAGCCTGATGGGCGATGCCCCGGTTGCGAGCAATAGGGCTCCGTATTCAAGACGGCGGCCGTCGTCGAACTCGACCGAGCGTTTGTCGGGAAGGAGCCGGACTACGCGGCGGCTCGTGAGCAGATCGACTGTGGTTTTCTGGTACCAATCCGGTGGCCGGAGCGGGATCCATTCTTCCGGGGCGGTGCCGGCCAAGTAATCCTTCGAAATGTTCGGGCGGTCATACGGACCGTCTTCATCGGCCGAGATGATGGTCACCGGTTGTTGATAGCCCCGGCGCCTCAGCATCTCAGCGGTGGCAAATCCGGCCGCCCCACCTCCCACAATGACAACGGAAGACGGGACAGAGGCGGACAGAACGGGAGCAGCAGGCGGTGATGTCGTCCCTGTCACAAACAGGCGGCCGCCACGGTGTTCAACCGTATAACAGGGCACCGGATCGATGGCCGGAGCGTGAACGGCTTCTCCCGTTTCGGGTCGAAAACAGGCGTGATGCCACGGACAGCGCACGGTCGATCCATCGAACAGGCCTTCGGCCAGCGGGCCCCCATAGTGCGTGCATTTGGCTCCCATGGCATGCACGGCCGTGCCCTTGCGTACCAGCAGCACCGGTTCTCCGTTGAAGTGGCCGAGGAACATGCCCCCGTCGCGGAGTTCGCTCGATGCCGTCCCAACTGTTCCCAGATCGGGCCCAGATAAAGCCTCTCCACCGGTCTCGCTCATGGGTCCCTCCGTAAAACTCCTGGTTCAGTCTTAGCATCGTCCGCGATCCGTCCAGGACTAGTCAAATCCCTCATCTACTCCTTTGAATCCGACAATCGCTTCAACCCTCGGCATCGTCTCAGCGGCGAAACCGCGCGTGTTGCTCCTCCCTGAAATGAGAACCCGTGCCGGCGTGAATGGATTGTTCACTGCGGAAGGAGAAGCGTCTACCTTGTGTCGTCTCGAGAAGTCGCGAGAGGCCCAATGTCCATGATTGTCTCGTAGAGTCGTTCACCAGCTTCAGCTTTCGACACGAACGCCGAGGCGCCGGCTTTTTGCAACGATTCCCGGAGATCCGGTGTGTCATTGACAGAGACCGCAATGATGACCATCCCGGGTTGATCCTTCTTGATCCGCCTTGTCGCTTCGATGCCGTCCATGCGCGGCATATTGATGTCCATGACGATGACGTCCGGCGTCCGTTTCTTGGCAATGGACACAGCTTCCCGGCCATCTGCCGCCTCTCCGATGACGAACAAATCAGGATGCGCCTCCAGTACGGCTCGAAGGCCTTGGCGGACCATGGCATGATCGTCCACAAGTAAGACACGCCGCACGCCGGCCGCTTTCGAGGGCGGTGGATGCACGGGTTGTTCATTTCTGGACGTCTCTGTGCCGGACGTGTCTGTAGAAGATGCCGCCGCCGATGTGAATGGCAGTCCCAACGTGACGGTGGTTCCCCTTCCTGGTGTGCTCTCGACTCGCAGCCATCCTCCGAGTTCCTCCATTCGCTCTTTGATGCTGAAGAGTCCAAAGTGCTGGCCCGGCTGATGGGGCTCAAGCCCATCAGTCTTGAAGCCCTTCCCCTCATCCTGGACAGCAATCGTCAACATGTTCTCTGCCAGATCGAGCGTCAAGGTTGCCTTATTTGTCCCGGCATGCTTCGCGGCATTGATGAGTAACTCGCGGGCAGAATGAAACAGCAAGATCGCTTGATTTTCTGATAACGGTAGCTCGGATATTCCGAGCCGGACATCGACCGTCAGGCGATGTTTCTTCATTTGATCCGCCAACCATCGGAGCGCCATCGGTAGACCGAACTCGTGCAACACCGGCGGGCTCAACTCCGCGATCAGCGTCCGCGTGTAGTCGAGCGCCTTGTCCAGTGTCTGGTCGATCTCTTCAAGCACGCTCGCCACGGGACCGCCAGTGTTCCGGATCTGTGCATGCGTTTGCGACAGCTTCATTTTGCCGAGCACGAGCAGCTGGGCGAGATAATCATGCAGTTCAGTGGCCATGCGTTTGCGCTCGCGCTGTTCAGCCAAGGTCAGCGCCTGGGCCATGGTGCGCAGCCGGGCTTGGGTGTGAAGCAGCTCCGCCGTGCGCTTGTTCACCA
>DASTFK010000378.1:0-4120 GCA_035719945.1 Nitrospira sp. | reverse complement strand
GGCTCAAACGGTATTCGCTGACGTCGGAGGCGATGATCGTGGCCGCACCGGAGGTGCGCGCGACCGCGGCGGCAAAGAGCCCGGTCGGTCCGCATCCCGTGATCAGCACCGTATGCCCGGTGACGTCGTCGACCAGGGCCGCATCGACGGCATTTCCGAGCGGTTCTTGAATCGACGCATATTCCGGCGCAATCGCCTGGGACGTGTGCCAAAGGACGTTCTCGGGCAGCACGACATATTCCGCAAAGGACCCGTCACGGTCCACGCCGAGGATCCGGTAGTTGCGACAGACGTGTGCCTGGCCGGTGCGGCACTGGAAGCAGGTTCCACACGTGAGATGAGACTCTGCAGCGACGTAGTCGCCGGTCCTGACGAGCTTCACCGACGAGCCGACTTCGACGACTTCTCCACACATCTCATGACCGATAATGCGCGGAGGATGGATACGGCTATGCGCCCAAGGATCCCAATTGTAGATATGGGCGTCCGTGCCGCATAACGACGTCGCCTTCACGCGGATCACAGCGTCGTATGGCCCCGGTGTGGGGTCCGGACAGGTTGTCGCCGTCAAGCCCGGCTGAGGCGCAGTCTTGATAAGCGCGCGCATGGCTCCATTGTATCCCACTCGCCTCCGCTTGCCTAACAGGAGGGGAAAATACGGGTTGCGCAACTGTCGGCGGCCTAGGTAGGATGCCGTCCATGCTGGCGCGATGGTGTCAAAACCTGACATGTTTCGCAGCACTCATGTGCGTCGCGCTCTCGCTCGCGGTTCCGCCTCTGTTCTCCGCTTCCTCGGCCTCCGGTCCGGTCCCCCGGTGGGCACGCTTTGAACTCCATCAGCAGGATTCGGACGGCGAACTGCAAACCGGTAAGCCGCTCACACTGCTTATTACCCTCGGCGGGGTGACGTCGGGACCCGTGCCGATCATCGCGCTGTGCGAATCCATCCTGTTTGAACCTCAAATCATCACGCTCGAGCCGGATGGCGAAACCTCCACGCTCAAGGCGGAAGTCACCCTCGATCCGATACCCACGAGCCGGACCTCTGTTCATCAGAAAGCCGCACGCATTCAGGTCACGTTCGCCAGATCGCGTCCGGAAAAACTCGAGCGGATCATGAAGCGCATCGTCTACGTGACCTTGGACCGTCAGGAGCCGGTCAGCGATACCAGCGAGCCGCCTGCTGTCCGTCCCGAAGAGCCCTCCTCCAGCGATCTCATTGTCGATGAACCTCAACCGGGCGGGGCGCCCGTCGCCACAGGCGACCTGATCGAAGAGGATCTCATGCCGCTTGCCGACCCCGGTCACGGGAAGGCCTATTGGCAGCAGGTCAGTCTTCTGGTCAGCCGCAGCTGGGCACGGCAGGTGCGCGGTGTCCGGCGAGGGCCCAGCAGCGAAACCGTCCGCGTGCGGTTCAAGTTGTATCCGAACGGTCGCGCGCAATTGATCCAGATTGAAAAAGGATCGGGGGTCCGTGAGATTGATGAAGCAGGAATTTATGCGGTGGTCAACGCCCAGCCATTTCCGCCGATGCCCGGAGATGTGGCAGACGAACCGGTCGACGTTCACGTCCGCATGAGGACCGGAGCTCGAGGGAAAACGCGTGACGTGCAGTCGGTAGGGAACACGTCGAACGGGAAGGCGGAAGCGCCCGCGAACGTGAAGCGGTAACGCTGGCTCCGAAGTGGAGAGAGGCTGGAGGATGATTATCGCACGCATGGTCCGCGCCGCACTCGCAATCTTCTCACTGCTGACCGCATGGCCGACACTGGCGCAGGCAGAACCGGCCCGCTGGAACGTGGACCCAGAGCATTCCACCATCGAATTCCGCGTCGTACATATGCTGGTGTCGAAAACAACCGGGCATTTCACCGAGTACCAAGGCTTCATCGACATGGATGCCGAGGCCGGAACCGTGAAGGTCATCGAAGCCGCGATCAAAACGGCATCCGTCAACACCAATCATGCGAAGCGGGACGCGCATTTGCGCAACGCGGACTTTTTCGACGTGGAGAAGTATCCGACGATGACCTATCGAATGAAGCACTATCAAAAGACCGTGGACGGCTATCAGGCGGTCGGTGAGCTGACGCTGCGTGGAGTGACCAAAGACATCACGTTGACGGGAAACTTCAACGGTGTTGCCAAAGATCCGTGGGGGAATCTCAGGGCCGGATTCAACGCCGAGGGTAAATTGAATCGCAAGGATTTCGGGATGGTCTGGAGCAAGACACTCGATGGCGGCGGACTCGTCGTGGGCGACGAAGTCTTGATCAAGCTCGACATCGAGTGCATTAGGGCGAAGCCCTAACACACGCCTGATGCCCATTCGCCTGCTCGCCATGACGTCGTGCTCATTGCCGGCATTCGCGGCCCGCTCATCACCATGAGGGCAATGGTTCTCGGGAACATCGGGGACGTGGCTGCCGATCCTCTGGTCGTCCAGGACGTTCCGGTTCCCGAACCTGGACCCGGCGAGGTGCTCGTTGAAGTCAGCGTGTGCGGCATCTGTCGAACCGATTTGCATGTGATCGAGGGCGAGCTCGAGCACCCAAAACTGCCGCTGATCCCGGGTCATCAGGCTGTCGGCATCATCAGCCGTGTCGGCTCTGGTGTGACGACCAGGCGGGCCGGCGAGCGAGTGGGCATTGCCTGGCTGCAGGGTACATGTGGACAGTGCCAATTTTGCAAAAGCGGCCGGGAAAATTTGTGTCTGGCCGCTCGCTTCACCGGCTATCAGGTCGACGGCGGTTATGCCGAATATGCAGTGGTCCCGGCACCGTTTGCCTATCCAATTCCTGCGACATTTTCCGATGAAGAAGCCGCGCCGCTCCTCTGCGCCGGCATCATCGGGTATCGCGCGTTGCGGCTCAGCCGGGTTCAGCCCGGGCAGCGGCTAGGCATGTATGGATTCGGTGCGTCCGCCCACATCGCCATTCAAATTGCCCGCCATTGGGGATGTGAAGTGTACGTGTGTTCACTGAAGGCGGAACATCGGGCATTGGCTCGCGACATGGGCGCCGCGTGGGCGGGCGAAGCCTCGGAAGCCCCTCCGGTCCCTTTGCATGGATCGATTATCTTTGCGCCGGCCGGCGAACTGGTCGTGCCAGCCTTGCGCGCCCTGGAGCGAGGAGGCACCTTGGCGCTCGCGGGCATACACATGAGCACGATTCCGCCGATCGACTACGACCGTGACCTCTTCGGCGAACGGACGATCTCGAGTGTGACCGCTAATACGCGCCAGGATGGGATTGATCTCTTACGGGAGGCGGCAGCGATCCCCATCAGGCCCCGTACGCAACGGTTTCCGTTGGCGCAGGCCAATCGAGCGCTGCAGTGTTTGAAGTCTGGCGGGATCAACGGGGCGGGTGTGTTGGCCATCCATTAAATAAATGCCGCGAGGACTCGAGCATGCAGGGCGCATGAACAACATCCTAGATGTTAGAATGACGCGATGTGCCGTCTGGTAAGACTCCTGTGCCTCGCGATAGCCGGACTCGGGATAGCGAATTCCTCGTTTGCGCTGGAATTTACCGCCGACCAGATCACCAAGATCGATGGCAGGACTCATAAAGCGTTCATCTATTACCGGGATCAAATGTGGCGCATTGAGCACCACTCGCTCGGTCCCGTTAATGTCAGCATTGTTCGAAAGGACAAACAGGTGGTCTGGCTGCTCTTGTCACGCATGAAGCATTTCAAGACGCTGCCCTATGATGCCGAGCAGGACCTACGTGTCACGCCGATGCTCGAAGGAGAAATTCAACGACAGGAGATTGGGACGGAAGTGCGCGAAGGGCATCCCACGATCCTGTACGAAGTGACGACAAAGCAGGGCGAGCATGTGGAGCAGTACTACCAATGGGTCGCGACCGATCTTCACTTTCCGATGAAGCTGGCCAAGAAAGACGGCAGCTGGATTGTTGAGTATCAGCATGTGAAAATGCGGTCCGTGTCCGATTATCTTTTCAACCTGCCCGTGAACTTTCAGCCGCTGGAGGAGTTCGACAACGATCCAAGCGGACAGCCGAAAGTACCGTGAGGCAACAACAGGGAGGTCTACGTGCGAAGGGCGAGTGTCACAGCGGCAATGATCTTAGGGAGCTTGTGCAGTGCGGGG
>DASTFK010000377.1:0-3522 GCA_035719945.1 Nitrospira sp. | reverse complement strand
TTTCCCCCGAATGCGAGTGAGCAGGTCCCACAAGAAGTCGTATCCGACATGTCGGTCGAGTGTCCACCCGCGCCTGCCGAGCCATCTCCACGACAAGAGATCCCCGCTCACTGGAACACCGGCGAAGTGGCGGTTCAGGTTCACCGGCCCTCCAAGAAGAGGAAGCGGTGGGATAAAGAGCCGGAAGAAGCCGAACATGCGGCCGTACCTCCATCAACCATCGAGACACCGTCGGCGACAAGCCAGGAAGCTAGCCGAGAGTGGAAAACGACCACCGAAGAGCCGGTTCCCGCCTTGGAAGAGGTGGTCCGCCCTCCGGTGGACCCGCGCCCTGATTGGATGCAGGCCACCGAGTCGATAACCTTCGCCCGCTCGGAGCCCGCGCCAACCCAGTCGAGATGGAGCGATGCAGACACGGCGGCTCCGTCCGGGGTCGAATCGGCAAGTGCTGCGGCAGCCTCAGCCGTCGACATCCTGTTTTCTCCGAGCCCGACAGCCGATGAAGTCCATCCGCACGGTTCTCTATCCTGGTCGAAGCCGCACCCCCGCCTCATGGCTCGCCTCCACCGAGTCCGGATCGCCATTTCCTCCTTTATCGGCTCGTGCTTTTCAACCACTCGTTCACTCACCTTTCTCGCCCTCATGATCACGATTGCCACCGTCGTGGTGGCTGCGGCCGGCGTAGGAGCGGTCGGCATGATGTGGATGGTGATGGAGGAACCCCCGAGTTCGCTCTATCAAACCTTGACCATCTCGCCTCCGCGTGTGATCACGGATGCGAAGAAGAATGGCTACCTCTTTCTGCTGGGCTTCGATGCGCCCGACGGCCAAGATCCGGTTCATGCCGGATATGAACGGAGGGCGGACCCACAGCGTGATCGGGTCACAGCCCAGGTGTGTATTGGCGACGAAATCAAAACTCCCGGCGTCACCGGCGGAGCGTCTGATCACGTCGTTAAGGGATGGATCCGGAACGGGGACCTCTTGTCGAACCTCAAGGGCCAAGGCGCGACCCTCAGATCACTGACGTCGCGTGAGTCGACCGCCCTGGCTCGGTATCAGCAATGGCTCTCGATGCCTTTCGACGATTGGGGCTTCGGACAGTTGCTCGTGCCCAACTGCACCCGTGTGTTGCTAGCGCACCGTCTCTTCGTGTTGGACGGGTTCAATCAGGACCTGCCCACGGGTCTCGACCGACTAGAAGCCGACTTCCAGGCGTGGCGCGTGGCCCTCGCACAGTCCAAAACGCTGACGATGAAGATGCTGGCCGTGACGGCCGTGCAAGACGACGCCTCGGTAGCTGCCGGACTGCTGAGCCGCGTGGATCTCGACGGAGGATCGATTGCCAAATTGAGCAAAATGGTCCGTCCTCTCGATCAGGTGGAACTATCCATACGTTGGCCGATGCAAAGTCAGTTTGTCTGGGCGACAAAAGCGGTTTCGTCTGAGCTCAGAGACGACGAAGCGGCAGATCGCCCCTGGCATGTCTCATTCACGGCAGCGATGCGCCTGCCGGTGCAACGCCGTGCCAACGCCTATGCGGAATATTACGAAGCGGCCAACAAGACGGTTGCCGGCGGCCGATATACGAATTTGCCCAAGCTTTCGACATTCGTCCAAACGCCGCCGTCTGGGTTGATGGATTATTTGAACAACCCTGTCGAGCACATCGTGGGCATTGAGCCGCTGCCGTCGTGGGATCCCTTCGTGATGCGGATGGTCGAGACCGATGCGCAACTTCGCTTGGTAGGGCTGCAGGCCTGGCTCAGGCGCGGACCTCAAGACAGCGATGTCCTCATGCGGTTGGCGAAAGCCGGTCAAGCCTACTATGATCCCTTTACAGGCCTTCCGATGCTGGTCAACCAGCGCAAAGGGGTGATCTACAGCGTCGGGCGGGATGGGAAGGACCAGGAAGGCGATGATGTTCGCGACGTAACAGCGATAATCCCTCTCTCATCTTCCGAATCCCGTCGTAGTGCCTCACTCCGGTAGACCTTTGTTCCCGTGTATCCCGACGGTCCTGCTCCGAGCTGTGACCCGCACAGGCCGTGTCGCCGGTCGCTTGACAGTGACGAGGCTATTCCAGACAATCCCACTAGCGCCGTACCTTCCCGGAGCACCGGCCATGAATCGTGATTGGACATCTCGGTTTCGTCGTGGAGTCCGTTCCACTGGACCGATCCCCACCCAAATTGTGTCGAACGAGGAATTCCTGCCCTGGCCTCGCACCGCGGAGCAGTCGTTGGTGGAGGAGGCCCTCATCCAAGCGAGCGGGCAGGCGTCGATGCGACTCGGCATGAGCCGTAGGCAGTTTCTCAAGACGTCCGGTGGCATGGCTGCGGCGCTCATGGCGATGAATTCGGTGTTCGGGAGCCTGTTTGACGTCCTGCGGACCGAACTGTTTGAACCGGCCGCGTTTGCCGAGCGCCAGGGAGACTCCTTTTTTATTTTCGACGTGCAAACACATTATGTCAGCGCCGGTTATGACCCGGCGGATGCCGAAGGCCGCCGTCGGGGAGCGGTGACGAAGGATGCATTATTGGGATTGCGCCGCCGTGCGCGAGAGACGGGACTCAATCACCGGCTCTTGGCCGACCGCGGGACGCTCGATGATCTCTCGTGGCAGAACTTCATCAAAGAAGTGTTTTTCGACAGTGAAACGTCTATCGGCCTCATTAGTACGCCGCCTGGGCCGTATCCCCAGGAAGCGGTCGTGCCGCCAAAGGAGATGGCCCACATCAGAGACGAGGTCAACCGGCTTGCAGGATCTCAGCGCATGCTGGCTCATGGACTCGCGACGCCCCAATTGGGGGCTGCGGATCTGGATTTCATGGCCATGCAGGCCGAGCAACTGAAGATCGATGCCTGGAAATGTTATACAGGATCGTGCCCGAAGGGCTTTGACCATGGCTGGTGGATGGACGATGAGAAGATCGCCTACCCGATGCTCGAACAGGCAAGAAAGCTCAATGTGAAGCGCGTGTGCGTGCATAAGGGACTCCCGCTGGGCCCCGTTCCTGAATACAACCATCCGAAGGATCTCATAAAGGCGGCCAAAGATTTCCCCGATGTCGATTTCCTCGTTTATCACTCGGGTATGAAAAGCGCCGCGTCCATCGATGAAGCGTTTGAGAAGACCGGTGAAATACCTTGGACCACGGAATTTTGCCGCATGAAAAAAGCCAACCCCGGGTTGAAGAATATTTACATGGAGATTGGCTCAACGTTCGCACAGCTCGTGACCAGCCATCCGATGGTGTGTGCGCATTTCTTCGGGCAGATTCTAGATGCGTTCGACGTCGATCACGTGCTATGGGGCACCGACTCGATCTGGTACGGGACCCCTCAGTGGCAGATTGAAGCGTTTCGGCGGTTTCAGATGCCTGAACCGCTGATCGAGAAGCACAAGTATCACGCGCTCACGCGCGACGTGAAATCCAAGATCTTCGGTTTGAATGCCGCGCGCCTATTTGGCATCGATGTTGCTGCGGTCAGGAATGCCCTGCCGAAAGATGCAGTGGG
>DASTFK010000376.1:0-2202 GCA_035719945.1 Nitrospira sp. | reverse complement strand
GGTATTGAACTGACTGCGCGGTTGTCAGCGCCTCCTCGAGCTCCTTCAACAGATCCTTCTTCTCCTTCTCCGGTATCGTCTTGTCGGCGGCGACCTCTGCCATTTCTTTTTTGATCGCGGTCTGTGGGTCGATGTATTGCTTGCTCTGCGGATCGATGCCACCCATCACCAACAGAATGCTGGCGGCGACGTCGTCGTACTCGGCGAAATCCTTGAAGCCGTTCTTTTTGGCGATCGCCCCGAGCTCGGCCTGGAGCTTTGGGTCCGGCGGGTCAGAGGTCGAACCTTGCATCCTGTCCGCGACCGCCGCCATGTCCTTCTGCGCGGCGATGAAACCCTGGACTTGCTTTTCGGTGAGCCTGATTTGCTTCACTGGAGCCTGTGCTGACGCGGCGCCGGCAAAGTGGACGAGAGCGACGGCCGCAAAGGCCACCATCACGACACGAAGGACTTGTTGCATGTGGGGCAATCCTTATTTGACCACTTGGCCACGTTCTATAAGGCCGTCGCGATGATGATCCAAGCCTATTCCTCGGGATTTGTCAGATCGACCACCGTGCGGATTTCCTATGATCATGTAGCTCGTGCCGATCTCCTCCCAGGTGAAGGTGTAGGCAACCGCCCCTAGACCGCGCTAGACGCGTCGTGGCCCGGATTGATCGTTTTGCGATGACAGGAAGCACGTGCCCGCACCAGGCAGCTACTAGTCACGGGCCCGGCGTCGAGGACGAACACAGCCGACGAATACAGCGTGTCGGTGGTTGAGCCGTGTGACCGTTTGGGCCCTGTGTACGGGCCGGGCTAGGTAGACCAGACGCCCTTGCCCGCAAGGCTGTGAAGGCGGGCAATATAAACGAATTCTGGTCCCGCATGCGCGTCCTTCAGCTGTTTCGATCAGGCTGTTCTCGGACGCGCCGCACGACATCGATTTCACGGCGCGTGGCTAATTGCGTCGACCGAGGCTTGTGACGCCCTAACCACTTTTTACCTCGTAGACCTCGGAGTTTCGTGAGATGATGGCGCACCTCTGCTGAAGTTATGGTGAGCCTGAATGAGACGCATACTCGGTGCAATCACAATGCTGATGATGTCTCAAGTCCCCGGAATGGCGGAGCCTCAGCATTTTGAGCTCGATGTGCCGCCGACGACAGTGGCAGCGAACATACAGATTATCGTTAGACCCTCTAGAGGCGCCGTCCTACTTTACACGGGACCTGCCTATGACAGCGCAATCCGGTTCCCCGGTCCGTCAAGCAGGCGGATGGTGCCAACTCCATCGCGGATGGTTCGCGTTGAATTGGTTGAGGGGGCAAAGTCATTCAGAATCAAAATCCTTGGGCGCATTGACGGTCTCGATGGGTCGAAAATCCAGTCTCCGTCGAGATAGCCGGGCTGTCGCGGGGGCGGCTCCTTAAGCCACAACCGATGGCATGGCCGGCCTGACGCAACAAGGCTTTCTAGACCGCTGCGACACAGTCGATCTCGATATCGAAATGCCCGGGCCAAGCCGGGACGTTCACGAAGATGCGGGCAGGCGGATCTTTAGGAAAATACCGAGAATAGATCGCGTTCACGGCTGCGAATTTGTCAACTGATGTGCAGTACACGTTGCACTTGAGGACGTTCTCAAGCGACGACCCTGCTGTTTCCAAGCAGAGCTTCATCTGCTCCAGGACAAGCTCGGTCTGGCGTTCGATCGGAGCGTCGACGACCTCTCCCGTGTCAGGATCGAATGGCGGAAACCCCGATACGTAAATCGTGTCACCACTCCGAGTGATGGCCGAGGTCGGCGCCTTCCACCGTTCCAGGTAGGTGGACAATGGTTCAACGCGGATGACTTCTCGTTTCATCAATGCTCGCCAATGCCGAACGTGCGGAATTCGGTCTTTCGAGGACCGACAAGTTTGGACAATCCGGACCTCATCGAGGGAACCGCACCGTCGATCTCATTATATGCGCGCGTGACACGCGAATGCTTCGATCAAGGCCGAAGTGTCCTTCAAGCAGACAGGTGGCTCGGATAGAGCCACTCCGGGAAGGTAAGGCCACCGAGAATGGGACTGGGCACACACCCCATGGGGGTCTCTCACGTCTGCGACCTTGGGTCAGAGTTTGAGTGCCACGCTGAGTGGCCAACCTGCGAAAGGGCAAGCTCAAGGTCAGAAACAGCTAGCGCCATAATGCAAACGTTGGCAAAGTGCA
>DASTFK010000375.1:0-7053 GCA_035719945.1 Nitrospira sp. | reverse complement strand
GCTGTTGGAGCAGCCGTTCGACAAACTTTCCGATGAGGTCGGATTCCAGGTTGACCTGATCATCAACCTGCTTGAGTCCCAGTGTCGTGACGGCAGCGGTATGCGGAATGATGGAGACGCTGAAGGAGTGATCGGTGGCGTCATTGATCGTCAAGCTGATCCCGTCGACCGTAACCGAGCCTTTGTGCACACAGTATCGCAGGACGTCCGAGGGCGCTTCGATGACAAACACGATTGCATTGCCCTCCTGACGGCGGCTGCGGATCGTGCCCACCCCGTCGACGTGACCGGCAACCAGATGCCCGCCGATCCGTTCATTGAGTTTCATGGCGCGCTCGAGATTGACCGGAGCCCCACCCGTCAGCCGTCCGAGGGTCGTGACCGACAAGGTTTCCGGCGACGCTTCGACAACGAAGGTTTGTTCACCTTTCGCGACCACCGTGAGACAAGTGCCGTTGATGCTGATACTGTCCCCGACCTTGAGATCGGCCAACACCGTCGAAGCCAGGATCGTCAGGCGAGTGCCGCCGAGGGTCTGTTCCAGCGAGGTCACGGCGCCCATTTCTTCCACGATACCGGTGAACATCAGTCTTTCCTGAAGATGACCTGCTTCAACACATAGACAAAGACGACGATCAAGACGACCACTCCGAGCGAGGCCAGCACCGCGATTACGATGTTCTCAGTCGCCATCTCCTGCATGGCGGCCCATTATAACATCGGGCTCTTTATTTCCTCATGGCGAGCCAGAAGAACCCGGCGGCAGCCAGCTGGAGACCAGCAATGATCCCGAACGCCCCGGCATAGCTCATATTGGCGATCAGCACACCCGCAAGCAGAGGTCCGCTCGCATGTCCGATATCTCCAATGGTGCCTTGCATGCCCATGCCAGCTCCCAACGTCTTGAACTCTGAACTATCCGCGACAAATGCCGAAGAGGACGAGGAGACAACCGCCTCGCCGAACCCAAATCCCGCCGAGAGCACGAGCAGCGGGGCCAGCTCCGACACATGCGGAATAGAGACGAACGTCGCCGCACAAATCAGTAGCCCCAACACGATCAAGGGCTGTCGGCCCATGCGGTCAGAGACGCGTCCCATAATCGGCTTCGAGATGAACGACGTCAGGGATTGGACGGTGAATAGGAGCCCTACTTCCCCAGCGTTGAGACCGACCGAGATGCCGTAGAGAGGCAGAAATGCCATCAAGGCTCCGTTGGCAATCATCTTGGCGGCATCGGTCGAACTGGTGACCAGGACCTTACGGTTCCTGGCGACAATGCTGAAGCCTTTCCACATTTCCGACCAGACAGAGGCCAGGCCCTTGTCATGCAGGCGCGGTGGAGGCGGCGAAAGATGCAGACTGTAGAACATCACGATCGCCGCGCAGCCGAACAGTCCCGCGGTGAGGAACGCCGACGAGAAGCCGTAGGCAAAAGCAAGGTATCCCCCAATAAACGGGCCCAGCAAGGCGCCTGATTGCGTGCAGGCCGTATACGTGCCCAGTGCGGCGCCGCGGCGCTCCCGATACAACTCCGCAACCGTCGCGAGCGCGCTCGGCGCGAAGATGGCTGTCGCCAAGCCATGAAAGAGACGAACCAACGTCAGCACGTTCACATCTGAGATAAAGGGGTAGAAAAACGGCGGGACCCCGAAGGCGATGACGCCGACCCGAAGGAGCATGCGGCGGCCGTAAATATCCGAGAGCGCACCGGACGGAAGTTTGAGAAACACCCCCGTCAGTGTTGAGACAGACACAATCACTCCGATCCGCTCAGGACTCGCGCCGAGTGATTCGGCAAAGAGAGCCAAGACCGGCATCCGGACCATGTTGTAGCTGATGAAACAGAGGACGCCGATCGTGCACAGTAAGGCAAAGCTGCGCGAGGTCGTCATGGCGTAGAACGTCCCGAATACCCGCTCGCGGAGGGAAGCCCCTTGTCACCCAAGGCTTGTTTCAAGAACGCCACATCTTCATCGGGTAAGGGAGGAGGATCGGTGGCCTCGAACAGCACGCGCTCTGGTCGTTGGCGGATTTCGAGCCCCAACCGGTTCACGACGTCGACGCCCTTCCTGAGCTTCTTGATGACCGTGGCGCCGACGAGCGGTCGCAACAGCGAGGCCAGTCCTGAAAGCACGCGGTTGTCCAGCATCGTATAGACCACCAGGGTGTTCTCCATCGCTTCGAGGCCGCTTGGCTCCTTGACAGTGCCCATGCGGAGGAATACGACCGCTTTCCCGCTCACATTGAGCAGCCGGCTGCGATGCGTACCTTCGAGATAATAGACTCGAATCGCACGGTCTTGGTACACCAGCTGCACCATCCCCCCCGTGCCCTCGCCGTCATGGGCCCACCACCGGCCGGGATCGCGCATTTCCGCCTTGTAGTCCGCCAGGTCAAGACGGTTAATCAAGGCCGCCGCCAACGGCGGATGGTCCAGCAGATGGAAATACATCGACGCATCCATCGCGGTCTTCAACGGTCCGAGAGTGTTGGCCGTCGTATAGTGATCGATGACAAGCTTGAGCCGGCAGGCCCAATCTTCGGGGAGGTGTTGAACGGGAAACGAAATCCCACCCTGTACAGTCTCCACCCTGCAGGAGTCTGCCCTGACCTCGTCCAGAGATCCGGCTAACGCAAGCGCCATCGTTCCAACAACGATGCTCGAACGCCCGCGCGCCAACAGCCAGTCCTTCGCCTTCATGAGACTGATTTGGGAACCTCGACGGCGACGTGAAATGGGAACAATTGTCGAGGATCCTGCCGAAGCCGGGCCTGTCGCAACAGGGTCTCCAGCGAGGCCGTCACGGTGCCCTCGAATGAGAGCCGGCCGTTAGTCACGATCGTGACCGGTTTAGCCGGATCGATCAGGCGATCGTTCAGAAACAGGCTATAGCGCTGAATGCGTTCGGTGTTCACTTCGATCCGGTTCGCCGAGACAATGGTCGCCTCAAGCCTGGCATATTCGCGTTGTGTGATTCGCTGGTCCCGCTTGTCGATCAGATCGTCGGAAAACGCGGCGATAGGATCGGTGACATCGAGTCGCACCCAGCCGAAGGGTTGAAAGTGACTGGCCTCACGCACCAGGGTCAGCTTCGCCGGCAGAGGATCCCGCCGCTGGCTGTTGAGCCATGTCACCAGCGCCGGCAATTCTTCGCGGGGAAAGTAGTGTCCACCGGCCATCGGATGTTCACCCTGATGTTCGCGATAGACATGCGGGTAGCCCAGCGCCGTCAACTCCCGTGCGATGGAGCGGCTGAGCGCCACAGGCATGACCTGATCTTTAGCGCCGTGAATGATGTAGACGGGCGTGTTTCGAAGATTTGCCAGAAAGGGCATCAACACGTCGTCGAGCCCGCTCGCCATGGGAGCGAGGCCCGCAAAAAACGGCGCATGGTGCATGCCGATCAGCCAGGCGCCAATGCCGCCGTTCGACATACCCGTGAGAAAGATGCGGTCCGGATCGACATGGTAGCGCTGCCGCACATATCTAATTGTCGCGAGCACCAGGTCTTCGGCACGGCGCGTGAACCAGGCTCCTGCCGGATAGGTCGGACACGCCAGGATGTAGTCTTCCCCAAGGCGAGCCTGCCAGCGTTCGAGATACACGTCGCCTGTAAATCCCGCGCCGTGCAGGCAGACGATCAGCGCATATCCCCTTGAGGGTTGATACGTGAGTGGAACCGAAAGCGCGAGTTCATAGCTCTGCCCCTGCACCCGGACCCGTTCGTCTGGCAGCGTTCCGATCGGCCGGCTGTCATAGGTCCGCTCGGTTTCGATGATTCGACTAACCCGCTCAATCGACGCATCCGGATGATGCTGAACGGCCTGCAACAGTTGTTCGGCCTCGTCGCTGTCCGGAGCATCCAGGTACCGGAAGACCAGCGCGGGCAGACGCTCCGAGCCAGTCTCCGGCTCAGCCTGGCCAAAGCCGGGGTTCCACCAGACGACGGCCGGAAGGACCAGCGCCACGAGCCAGCGCTTCACAGGTGACCTTCCACCACGAGGTCGCGCCCGAGCGATCGGGTGCGCACGTGCTTCAACGTGAGCGCCGCCGCCAGGCGCCCGGGGCTTCGTCCGCCGATCATGCCGGTGGCATCCCTGCCCCCTAAAAGCGACGGCGCGACATAGAGGCGAACCCGTTGCACAAGCTTGGCCTTGAGCATCGCCGCGTTGATTTCAGCGCCGCCTTCCACTAACAGAGACGTAATTCCCCGCTTTCCAAGTTCGCGCATGAGCGCGGGGAGAGAGACTCGCCCGCGGACCAGAGGCAGCACGACCACCTCGATACCTCGTCGCTGGAGCGCACGCCGTCGCGCAGTCGAAGCCGCCCCCGTCGTGGCGATGACGGTTCTGGCGTCATCGACTCGGCGGAGAATTTTCGCATTGAGTGGCGTCCGCAGGCGGCTATCGACCACGATTCGAAGCGGCTGCTTTTTTGCCAATCGCTTGAGTTGTGGACCGATCCGCGCCGTCAGCGACGGATCATCAGACCGCACCGTCCCCACGCCGACGAGAACGGCATCGACCTCGGAACGAAGCTGATGGACTTCGCGTCGGGACGCCTTGCTCGTGATCCACTTCGCCTCTCCAGAGGCCGTCGCGATCTGCCCGTCAAGCGTCATACCTGCCTTGAGGATGACATACGGACGCTTCGTCCGTACCCAGTGCCCATACGTGTGGTTCAACGCTTCCGCCTCCCGGCTCGCAATGCCGGTCGTGACAGCCCTTCCGGCTCGCCGAAGCGCGGCTGCACCCCGGCCGTTGACCAATGGATTTGGATCGCGTTGGGCGATGACCACCCGCCTCACCCCTGAACGGACAATGGCCGGGACGCAGGGTGCCGTCCGCTTTTTCAGGTGGCAACAGGGCTCGAGCGTGACGTAGAGGGTCCCTCCGCGGGACTGTGCCCCAGCCCGCTCGAGCGCAAGCACTTCGGCGTGTGGAAAACCGGGCCGGAGATGATACCCCTGTCCCACGACCCGTCCTCGATTCACCACGATGGCGCCGACCATCGGATTGGGACTCGTGGTTCCGCGTCCTTTCGCCGCCAGGCGCAGAGCCGACATCATGTAACGAAGATCTTGAGAGCCGTGTACCCGCATCATCAAGGGGTCGCCACGCCGGGGGAGTGTTCCCGGGAGGGGCGCAGACGGCGAAACGAGAACCGTCCTGCCGTGACGGTTCGCAATGGCACCGGCGTTTCTCGGATCCGGCGGGCTCGTTTGTCACCCGATGCGAACGGTCACCGCTTCCTGCGTGATTTGGGAGAGGGCCGGCGGACGGTCCGTGCCGATGCCGCCATCTTCGCTCCCTTCTTGGCTTCCGCTTCGGCCAGCGCCGCGTGCGCTGCAGCCAGCCGAGCGATCGCGACGCGGTAGGGCGAGCAGCTGACGTAATCGAGTCCGAGCTGATGGCAGAATTCCACCGAACTCGGGTCGCCTCCATGTTCACCGCAGATGCCGAGCTTGATGCCGGGCCGCGTTTTCCGTCCGCCTGCAATGGCCTGCCTCATCAACGCACCGACCCCCTCCCGATCGAGGACGGCGAACGGGTCGGAGTCCATAAGATTGGCGGTTTTATAATGGTCGATGAACTTGGCGGCATCGTCACGTGAGAATCCGAAGGCCGTCTGGGTCAGATCGTTGGTGCCGAAGGAAAAGAATTCGGCCTCTTCGGCGATGCGGTCCGCCGTGACGGCCGCGCGTGGCAATTCAATCATCGTCCCGATCAGGTACGAGAGCTTGACATTGTGCCGCTTCATCGTCTCCTGGGCGACCTCGCGTATGAGATCCTTTTGCGACTTCATCTCCGAGACCATTCCGACCAAGGGAATCATGATCTCGGGCACGATTTTCTTACCTTCCTTGGCGAGTTCGCAGGCCGCCTCCACGACCGCCCGCGCTTGCATGCGCGTAATTTCCGGCATGGTGATCCCTAATCGGCACCCGCGCAGGCCCAACATCGGATTGAACTCGTGCAACTCCTCGACGCGCGCGAGCAGCCGGCGTTTTTCTTCCAGCTTGGCGCTGTCGCTGCCCGTCAGTTCCAATCGGGCGATTTCGACCATCAACTCTTCGCGCTTGGGCAGGAATTCATGCAACGGTGGATCGAGCAGCCGGATCGTCACCGGAAAGCCTTCCATCTGCCGGTACAGCCCGATGAAATCCTCCTTCTGAAGCGGCAGCAGCTGATCCAGATATTTTTCACGCTCTTCTTTCGTACGGGCCAGAATCATCTTCTGCATGATGGAAATCCGGTCCTCGGCAAAGAACATGTGTTCCGTTCGGCAGAGCCCGATCCCTTCCGCACCGAACCCGCGCGCGATCTTGGCCTGCTCCGGCACGTCGGCGTTGGCCCGGACCCGCAGCTTCCGCACGCTGTCCGCCCAGGACAGGATGGTCGCGAAGCGCTGGTATTTGTCCGATTTTTTCGGATCCAGCTTCCCTTGGATCACTTGAATGATTTCCGATTCGACGACCGGAATATCGCCTTCGTAGACATTACCGGTGGAACCATTGACCGATAGATAGTCGCCCTCACGGAAGGTCTTGGCGCCGATTTTCACGGTTTGACTGTCGAGCACTTCCACGGATTCACAGCCGGCTACGCACACCTTTCCCATCTGACGGGCGACGACGGCCGCGTGGGACGTCATGCCGCCCCTCGCGGTCAAAAATCCGTCGGCGGCGTTCATTCCATGAATGTCGTCGGGACTCGTTTCCTGACGGACCAGAACCACGCGGCCGCCTGCGGCCTTCATGTCGACTGCGCGGTCCGGAGTGAGCGCAATCTTGCCGGCTGCGGCTCCTGGCCCGGCCGGCAGTCCTTTGCCAAGGGGATTAACTTTGGATTCTTCTTTCGTATCGAAGATTGGGTAGAGATATTGCGCCAGCTGATCCGGTCCGATGCGTAGGACCGCCTCTTCCTTTGAGATCGCGCCCTCTTTCACCATGTCGACAGCGATCTTGACCGCGGCAATGCCCGTCCGCTTGCCGACGCGGGTCTGAAGCATGAAGAGTTTGCCTTCCTGGATCGTGAATTCCAGATCGA
>DASTFK010000374.1:0-6321 GCA_035719945.1 Nitrospira sp. | reverse complement strand
AAGCCCAGTACCTGTTGTTTCCCCTGCGTGAACTGGGCAACTTGAGCAGAATGACTTGCAAGCACCTCGTCAATGATTTGGCTCAGGGCTCCTTCATCGGACATCTGGGTGAGGCCGGTCTCCTGCACGATCTGCTCGGGCGCCTTGTCTGTTCTATACATTTCCGGAAAGATGTCTCTGGCGACTTTCAAACTCACGGTCTCCTGCTCGACCATTCGCAGCAGCGTGGCGAGCCGCTCGGGGGAAACAGGAGAGGCGCCGATGGCCGTTCCGGTATTGTTCAGCTCTCTCGTCAGCTCTCCCATCACCCAGTTGCTGACCGTTTTGGGCTGTGGGAATAGTTTGACGGATGCTTCGAAATACTCCGCCACCTCCCTGGTGGCCGTCAGCACCCCGGCATCATAATCCGGCAACCCGTACTCCTCGAGAAATCGCCGAGTCCGGGCAGCCGGCAGTTCCGGTAAGTCTGCACGAAAGGCATCGACCCACTCTCTCTCCAGCTTCAACGGTGCGAGATCCGGATCGGGAAAATACCGATAGTCGTGCGCCTCTTCCTTGCTTCGCATCACGGCAGTCTCGCCTCGATCCAGGTTCCACAGGCGGGTTTCCTGTTTAACGGATCCACCCTCAGTCAGCACCTTCGTCTGGCGCTTGATTTCATATTCGATGGCATCCTTGACGAACTTGAACGAATTGATGTTTTTCAGTTCGACCTTGACGCCGAGTTCCTGCTGCCCGGCAGGCCGCAACGAGAGATTGGGCTCGCAGCGAAAACTCCCCTCCTCCATATTGCCGTCACACACTTCGAGATACATGAGGATGTCACGCAGATTTTTTAAATAGGCAACGGCTTCGTCGGCCGATCGCATGTCGGGCTCGGTGACGATTTCCAACAACGGCGTGCCGGCACGATTCAAGTCGACAAGGCTCCCGCCCGAGCTGGCGCCGTGAACGTTTTTCCCGGCATCCTCTTCCAAATGGGCGCGGCGGATCCGCACGCGCTTCGTCGTCCCTTCCACGGCGATTTCGATCCAGCCATGCTCGCAAACGGGGGCTTCGTACTGAGAAATCTGATAGCCCTTTGGCAGATCGGGATAGAAGTAGTTTTTACGGGCGAACCGGTTCTGAGGACTGATCGTACAGTTCAAGGCGAGACCGGCGCGAACAGCCATCTCGACTGCCGCTTTGTTGATGACCGGCAGGCTGCCGGGGAGCCCCAGGCACACGGGGCACGTTTGGCTGTTGGGCGAGCGTCCGAAGGCCGCGCTGCAGCCGCAGAACATCTTGGATGTCGTTCGCAACTGGGCATGGACTTCGACGCCGATAACGACTTCGTACATCATCGCCTGTCAGTGATCACTCTACGGTTGCTCCCGTTCCTTCTTCATCGCCTCGCGACCGGCTTCGAACGCCTCGCGCAGGACCGATTTCCTCGCCTCAACGAATTCTTTACCTTCACTCACAGCCTCTTCGAACCGTTGGCCGGCTTCGCTCGCTGCCTCGCGTATAGTGTCCTCTGCTTTGCGGGCATAGCCTCGCAACTGCTCGCGTGTTCTGCGTCCCGACTGCGGCGCAAGCAAAAGCGCAGCAATCGCACCTAATGCCGCTCCACCAAGAAACGCCACTACGGCGGTTGTCCCAAATCCCCGTTCATGCTCCATTGTGTGGTTCTCCTTCCTCCCGATACCGTTCACGCATGACGCGTGTGGCAGCCCTGACACCGGCCACGAGACTGGCCACATTGGTCAGTAATGTACCGCTGGATCCCCGCACGACATCATGGACCTGCTGAACTGACTCTCCCACTTCCCCGACAGCATGAAGCAACACGGAGGCATGCTCCACCCCGTCACGCGCCTGGTCGGCCAGGGCATTGAGATTGTGACTCATCGAGCGGAGATCCGACACCAGTGCCGGCAAATCGGCATTCATCTTGGCCAATAACTGCCCAGCCTCGGCTGCCGTGTGACGAAGCCGAATCAGCACGGGAACGAGAAAGCCGACGAGGACCGCAAAGGCCACGGCACCGAGACAGGCGGCGAGTTCCACAAGGCTCATAGATACCTCCGGGCTAGAAGCGGTGGCCGGTCGAGCGTGTCATCGCACGATCGGCTTCTTGACGTGCCACTGAGTCGACTGCTCGTAGGCATGGGCGGCCCGAAGCAACGTCTCCTCTTCGAAGGCCCGTCCGATCAATTGCATGCCGATTGGCAGACCGGCCTTACTGAACCCACATGGAACGGAAATGGCCGGCAGGCCGGCCAGGTTGATCGAGATGGTGTAGATATCGGAGAGATACATTTGCAGCGGATCTTCACTTTTCTCCCCTAGCCGGAATGCCGGCGTCGGAGTCACGGGCGTCACGATGAGATCCACTTCGTTGAATGCCGCGCGGAAATCTTGACAGATCAGCGTTCTGACCGCCTGCGCCTTCCCGTAGTAGGCGTCGTAATAGCCGGAACTGAGCGCATACGTGCCGAGCATGATACGGCGCTTGACCTCCGGTCCGAATCCTTCTTGTCGCGTCTTCATATAGAGGTCGAGCAGATCCTTGGTTTCCTTGGCGCGCAGACCGAACTTCACGCCGTCATATCGCGCCAAATTGGAACTGGCCTCGGCCGTGGCGATCACGTAATACACGGCGACCGCCGCGTCGGTTCTGGGCAGATGGATCTCCTTGATCGTGCCTCCGAGATTCTTCAATTCATCGATCGCGGCGCGGACTGCCTGTTCGACTTCTGGATCCAGCCCCTCGGTGAAGAACTCCTCCGGCACGCCGACGGTCAATCTCTTGAGATCCTTCTTCCTCAGCGCTTTCGTGTAATCCGGTACGGGCAAGTCCGCCGAGGTGGAGTCCATCGGATCATGCCCGGCAATGGCGCCAAGCAACATCGCCGCGTCCGGTACGTCTTTAGTGATGGGACCGACTTGATCCAATGACGAGGCAAATGCGACCAGCCCATACCGCGACACCCTGCCATAAGTCGGCTTGAGGCCTACGACGCCGCAGAAGGCGGCCGGCTGACGAATGGAGCCTCCGGTATCAGACCCAAGCGCCGCCACGCATTCGTCGGCAGCCACGGCAGCGGCCGATCCTCCGCTCGAACCGCCCGGCACACAATGGAGGTTCCAGGGATTGCGGCTCGGGCCGAAGGCGGAGTGTTCGGTTGACGAGCCCATGGCGAATTCATCGAGATTCGTCTTGCCCAGCAGAATGTAGTCCTGTTCTCTCAATTTGGCGATGACCGTCGCATCGTACGGGGGGATGAAATGTTGCAGCATGCGTGAGGCGCAGGTGGTCGGCACACTCTCGGTGCACAGGTTGTCCTTGATGGCCAGCGGCATGCCCGTCAATGGCCTGGTCTTGCGCCATCCCTTCAGCCGCGTGTCCAATTCAGCGGCGTGCTGAAGGGCTGCATCCTTGATCTGGGTCACGTAGGCCTTGACCTTGGACTCGACCTGGCCGATACGAAGTGCATAGGCGCGCACGATTTCTACGGCCGTCACTTCTCCGGCCGTGAATTTTTTCTGCAAGTCGCACAACGACAGCTTGTGCAGTGCCATGACCGTTTATTTCGACTCGATGATCCGATTCTTGTCGTTGACCCGCACGATCCTCGGCGCGTGTCTTTTGATTTCTTCCTCGCCGTAATACTCGTAGCAAAAAATGATGATCTGATCGCCGACAGCGGCCTTGCGCGCCGTAGGGCCGTTCAACACGATCTCCCCGCTTCCTCGGCGCCCGCCGATCGCATACGTCATAAACCGTTCGCCGTTGTTCACATTCGAGCAAATAATGGCCTCGTACGGCAGGATCGCCGCCGCCTCCATCAAATCCTCGTCGATTGTCAGACTGCCTTCATATTCCAGATGGGCGCCGGTGACCGTCGCCCGATGAATTTTCGATCGCAGCATTTGTCGAAACATTGTGACTCCACTCTCCCCAATACCGTGGTCCTACCGCTCCTCAATGATTTTCGGCACTGCAAATCCGTCCGCCTGACGCTCGGGTGCATTCGCCAGCGCCTTCTCGACAGGCAACGACGGTTGGACGATGTCCTCCCGGAACACGTTGACCTGTCCAAGCACCGTCGCGGTCGGCTCGATGCCCGTGGTATCGTACTGTTTGAGCGTTTCCACGTGCGTGAGAATCTGGCTGAGCTGCTTGGCGAAAGCTTCCTTTTCAGCCGGCGAGACTTCCAGCCGGGCCAACTTCGCCACCTGCTCAACGTCCTGCAGTGTAACTTTCATCGCGGTTCCGTCCTCTGGCGAATTTCAAACAGCGGATGTTCAAAATGGTCTTCCAGCAAGGCCGCAGGGAGTCCCGCGATCGAGGCGTACCCTCTGGGGTACGTCGCAGGAGACGGACGACTGAGAACGAAGCTGGAAGCCATTTTCAACATCTGCTCATTCCACCGTCACGCTCTTGGCCAAATTCCTCGGCTGATCGACGTCCGCACCACGAAGCACTGCGATGTGGTAGGCGAGCAACTGGAGGGGAATCGTGAACAGGATCGGCGACATCAGCGGATGGGTATCCGGGACGGTAAACACGGCATCCGCGATTTTCCCTAATTCTCGCTCCCCTTCGGCGACGAGCGCAATCACAGGGGCCCGCCGCGCCTTGACCTCCATCAGATTGCTCACCGTCTTTTCATAGAGGCGGTCCCGCGGCACCAGCACGACAACGGGCATATCACGGTCGATCAGTGCGATCGGCCCATGTTTCATTTCACCTGCCGCATAGCCCTCCGCATGGATATAGGAAACCTCTTTGAGCTTTAACGAGCCTTCGAGCGCGATGGGATAGTTGATGCCGCGACCGAGAAACAGGAAGTTGCGTTTCTTGTAATACCGTTTCGCGATGGCCACGATTTCCGCTTCACGGCCCAACACTCCCTTCACCAGCGTCGGCAGTCTCACGAGACGGTCCAGCCAGGCTTTTCCGTCGGCCACGTTCATCACATTGCGGACGCGGGCGAGATGCAGCGCCAACAGATAGAGGGCGGTTAACTGGGCCGTAAACGCCTTGGTTGACGCGACCCCGATCTCCGGACCGCAATGCGTGTAGAGTACGCCATCGGATTCTCGTGCCAGCGTGCTGCCAACGACATTCACGATCGACAGGACGCGCGCCCCTTTTTCTTTGGCCTCGCGCGCGGCAGCAAGGGTATCGGCCGTTTCACCGGACTGTGAAATCGTGATGAAGAGATCGTTCTTTCCGACCAGAGGATCGCGATAGCGGAACTCGCTGCCAATATCCACCTGAACCGGTGTGCGGACCATTTCCTCCAGCAGATATTTTCCGACCTGGCCCGCATGCCAGGAGGTGCCGCAGGCCACGATCCAGATCCGGTCGACAGCCAGCAGATCGGTCGGCGTGAGGCCGATATCGGCTAGATCGGCTTCACCAGTGTCGTAGGAGTAGCGGCCCCGCATGGTATCGAGAATGGTCTGGGGCTGCTCGTTGATCTCCTTTAGCATGAAATGTGGATAGCCGCTTTTTTCAGCAGCTGAGGCGTCCCAAGTGACTCGCGTCGTCTTTCGCGATACTTCCCGTCCGTCCGCATCGGTGACCTGGACGTCGTGTTGTGTCACGACCGCCACGTCGCCCTCTTCGAGATACATGACGTCCCTGGTATGCGCGAGCATGGCCATGACGTCCGAGGCGACGTAGGACGCCTGCTTCGTTCGCCCGACAACCAGCGGACACCCCGATCGTGCCGCGATCAGACGCTCCGGCTCTTTTTCACAGATCACCGCGAGGGCGTAGCTGCCGCGGACTTCCCTCGCGGCGGCACGCACAGCGTCGGCGAGGTCCAGCCCGCGTTGCAGATGCTTGTCGATGAGATGAGCGACAACCTCCGTATCCGTCTCGGACTGAAAGGCGTAACCCTCTTTTTGCAGTTGCTGTTTGAGCGGCTGGTAGTTCTCGATAATCCCGTTATGGACGAGCACGCATCCGTTGGACCGATGAGGATGCGCATTCTGCTCCGACGGTTTGCCGTGGGTCGCCCAACGGGTATGGCCGATGCCGACAAAGCCGTTGATGGCCTTTTCCGCCAGCGACTTTTGCAGATTCGCGAGCTTACCGACACTTCGGCGGACCTCGATTTTTTTACCCTGCATCACCGCCACGCCGGCCGAGTCGTAGCCGCGGTATTCGAGTTTGGCCAGACCGGCGATCAGAATTGGGACCGCTTCCTGGTTGCCGATATATCCGACGATACCGCACATCGCTTCAACTCCCGACTGTCAGTTCTGTCATCGTGATCGTTTATTTGACGGCTTCGCGCTCCGTCGCCCTGAGCTTGTCTTGCC
>DASTFK010000373.1:0-2503 GCA_035719945.1 Nitrospira sp. | reverse complement strand
CCGCACGATCGATGTGCCCACGCAGGTCATCTCGGGAAGACAGGACTTTGGAGCCGATCGCGGGGTTGGCGGTCCGGAGAAGGCGGGCAGCGCGCCTTCACCAAATTCATGGGCGTCCGTACGGTGGACGGCGCCGGCCGTTGGGCTCATGAAGAGCAGCCGGAGATCGCATCCCGGCTCTTGACCAGCTTCCTGTAGGAGCCCGCCTGACACCGGAGCGGAGGGCGCTGGCGTCCATCGCGCCGCCGCCAATCCGTGCATCCCAGAGATGGAGGATAAGCGCGACGAGTACGGGTAAACTGACCACGGCGGATCCGCTGTCCGCGCGGACGGTTCGGAGACACGACTCGAGTCGTGATGCTTGAATCAATCGGTGACCGTGGCAGCCGCTGGGAGGCAGTAATGGAAGCGTGGTCGAAGTTCCGTTTCTGGCATATCGCTGGTGTCCTCGTTCCGGCGCTGATGTCGGTACCTCTTGTCGCGCAGTCTCGACCGGGCGCCGCGAGTCAACCCACGTTCACGAAGGATGTCGTCCCGATCCTCCAGCGCTCCTGCCAGGATTGCCATCGTCCGGGTTCGGTGGCACCGATGTCGCTCCTCAGTTACGAAGACGTGCGACCATGGGCGCGGTCGATCAAGGCGCGCGTTTCGGCGCGAGAGATGCCGCCCTGGTTCATCGATCGCAACATCGGCATCCGCAAGTTCAAGAACGATATTTCGCTGAGCGATGCGGAAATTGCCACGATCGCCAATTGGGTAGACGGCGGCATGCCTCGTGGAAACGCGGCCGATATGCCACCGCCCCGTCAGTTCCCTGAACGGACCGCCTGGCAGACCGGCAAGCCTGATCTCGTCGTCGAGATGCGCGGCAGCCGGCAGGTGAAGGCGGTGGCGCCAGACTGGTGGGGGAACGTCGAGAGCGACGTCGCCGTCACCGAAGACCGATGGATCAAGGCCGTCGAGGTAAAACCGGTTGCCGGATACCGGATGGTCCATCATGCCGTCGCGTCGATCGTCGATCCGGACCTCGAGGAAGACGAGCAGAACTTCAACTTCTCCGACCGCGGAGCCCTTTCCGAGTACTCGATCGGAAAGAACGGCGACATCTATCCGGACGGCACCGGAATCCTGCTGAAGGCCGGGTCGAAAATCCGTTGGAACCTCCACCTGCACTCGGTCGGTGAGGAAGCGACCGTCAAGGTGGCAGTCGCGTTCCAGTTCTATCCAAAGGGCTACACGCCGAAGTATCAGATGCGTGCCGAGTTGTTGGGCGGAGATACCGAGCAGCAGATCGATCTGCCGGCCAATACCGACAACATCAGGGACGATACCTATATCGGACTTGACAAGCCGAGCGTCATCACCGCGTTCGAGGCTCATATGCACAATCGCGGCAAGGCGCAGTGCATGGAGGCGATCTATCCGCCTGGCTTCACAAAGAACCCGAGAGCTGGTGGTGTCAAGACGGAGATGTTGAGCTGTGTCGACCGGTTCAACTTCGGCTGGCTGCGCTCCTATACCTACGCTGACGACGTGCAGCCAATCCTTCCGGCGGGAACGATTCTGCACGTGATCTCCTGGCACAACAACTCATCGTCGAACAAACTCAATTACGATCCCACCAATTGGATTGGCTTCGGCAATCGGACGATTGATGACATGTCGCATATCTGGCTTGCCTACTACAACATTTCGGAGGAGGAGTACAAGCAACGAATTGCCGAACGCGAGGGGCAGGCGCGGAAGACCAACCAGCCGTGAAGGCGTAGGGACAACGATGCGACGCTCACGTTTGGTGGTGACGGTCGTTTTACTCGTGATCTGTGTCTCGTTCGCCGGCCGCCGCGTCAGCGGGCAGTTCCGCTATTGGAGTGGTCAAAACGTCGTGCCGGTATTCGAGGGCTGGGAGCGAAATCCGGACGGATCGTTCAACTTCGTCTTCGGGTACTTCAATCGGAATTACGAAGAGTCACTCGATGTCCTGGTTGGACCTGACAACAATATCGAACCTGGCGGCCCCGACCAGGGACAGCCGACGTTCTTTGCCCCGGCGCGGCAGAAGTTCCTCTTTCGCGTGAAAGTGCCGAAAGACTGGCCGATCACCAAGCGGCTCGTCTGGACGTTGACCGTTCGCGGCAAGACTGAAAAGGCGAACGCGTTTCTGTTGCCGGAATGGGAGATGAACTCGCAGGTGATGGCGCTGAACGGCGGCGGCGGAGGCGGCGGAGGCGTTGACGAGGATTACAACCAGCCTCCGGTCATCACGTTCGCCGGGCCCTTGAGCGCGGCGTTTCCCGACGGCGCATCAGTTGTCGCTGCCGTCACCGACGATGGCGTGCCCAAGCCTAGAGCTGCTCGGCGTGGCGGCCCGCCTCGCCCTCCGCTCCTCCGCGTCGCGTGGCTGCAGTTTCGCGGTCCGGTGGGAGGTCGCGTTTCATTCAGCCCGAGCACAAGCCCGGTCGTCAATGGCAAGGCCGAAACCGTGGCAACCGTCACGATGCCC
>DASTFK010000372.1:0-2681 GCA_035719945.1 Nitrospira sp. | reverse complement strand
AGCTCAATCTGCGGCTCGTCGATAAGGGTGTGGAAATCGAGGTCGACGATGAGGTCAAGGCCTGGCTGATCAAGGAAGGCTACGAGCCGCTCTACGGGGCGAGGCCGATGCGTAGGACGATTCAACGCGTTATCGGTGATCCGCTCTCCGAAGAGATGATCAGGGGTCGCTTCAAAGAGAGCCGCAAGATCCGCGTCGTGCTTCGCGATGGCGCACCCACGTTCATCGAGCAGGAGGCCATGGCAGGGGTCTAGCGGACCGCCGTGCGAGCGCAACACACATTGTTCGACGAATCATCATGCGACCCTTGTCTCAGTTCCGGCAAGGGTCGCATTGTTTTTTCTTCTGGAATCGGATGAACGCCCAATCCCCCCGCGCCCTACCACAGGGTCCCATTCTCGGTATCGAAACCTCCTGTGATGAGACCGCGGCCGCCGTCCTTGGAGCGGATGGGTCAGTTCTGGCCAACGTCGTTGCCTCACAGCATGCCGTCCATGAGCGCTTCGGCGGCGTCGTACCTGAACTTGCCTCTCGTGCCCATATTGAGATGATTGAGCGGGTCGTCCTTGCCGCAGTCGGGGAAGCGCGCGTGTCTTGGGACTCACTCGCCGGGATCGCGGTCACCCAAGGTCCTGGCTTGGCCGGTGCACTGATTGTCGGCCTCAATTATGCCAAGTCCTTGGCCTACATGCTCGGTCTTCCTCTCGTGGGCGTCAGCCATTTGGAAGCACACATCGCTTCCGCCTGGCTGGAAGATCCAAAGTTTCCGCTGCCGTCCATCGTGCTCGTGGTTTCGGGCGGACATACGCACTTGTATCGAAAGGACGTCGAGGGAATCAGTCACCTGCTGGGCTGCACGAGAGACGATGCGGCTGGTGAAGCCTTCGATAAAGGTGCGCAGATGCTAGGTCTCGGATTTCCGGGCGGACCGGCACTCGATCGGCTCGCACAGACAGGCGACCCATCCGCCATTTCTTTTCCAAGGTCATCATTCCAGAAAACCAGTTTGGAATTCAGTTTTAGCGGGTTGAAAACGGCGTTGCTCTACAAACTGCAGGCGATGGGCAAAATGGAAGGGGCCCGCCAGCGAACTGATTTGGCCGCGGGCTACCAGGAGGCGATCGTCAGGGTCTTGATCGACAAGGCTCTTATGGCCGTGCAGCAGACGGGAATTCGGTCACTGGCAGTCGTCGGAGGCGTGTCGGCGAACTCACGACTTCGCGCACTGCTGCACGAGCGCGCACAGGCGTCACAGATTCGTCTGAGTATTCCTCCGCTCCGCTTCTGCACGGACAACGCAGCCATGGTGGCAGCCGCCGGCCGCGAGGCGCTCGCCGCCGGACACCGGATGGCGTTCGACGCCGAACCCTTATCCACCCTTGAGCCGACGCTCGCGCCATGAAATCTATGGAGGTCGCCCATTTCTGAACTTTACGGCCAAACCAGCGGTTTACGCGCCGGACAAGTGGCTGCCGTCGAGCGCCTTTACCGACGCCGGGTCCCGCAAGACAAAGTGCTGTCTCTTGAGCTGGCCAAAGCCATGTGTCAACTCTCGTTGGAAATCCGTCGTCCGCTGGCGGTGTTGTTGACCAGACGAGGGCAAGTCCAAGAGATTATCATCGGCACCGATCTCACACTTTCACCGACCACACTGTCGAAATTCCGCGCCGGCTCCCGGTCGCTGCGCGGGCTCAGGTTGATTCGCACTCAACTCCATGATCAGCCGCTCAGCCAGGAGTCGTTGACGGACTTGGCCTACCTCCGTCTCGATTTATTCGGCGTCGTTTCGGTCACGCCGACGGGCAATCCCGGGATGCTGTATGTGGCTCATCTGCTGGCGCCCAACGGCACGGGCCAACTCTGCAACATACTCAAAGGCACCCCGTTCCAACAACAGACGCTGGTCTTCGACCGGTTCATCGAAGAGCTTGAAACGGATATGCAACGCGCTCACGGCACTCACGCCATTGGGCATGATGCGGAGTCGGCCATGCTGGTGAGCGCTTCCTCGCGAAGCCGGATCGAGCAGGAGGAACGCCTGGTCGAACTGACCGAATTGGCTTCCTCGGCAGGCGTGACGGTCATTGACCGGATGGCGCAGCGCACGCCCGATGGTCACCAACGCTATCTGCTGGGCAGCGGAAAGCTGAAGGATGTCCTGATTCAGACCCTGCACAAGGGCGCGGACATGGTGATCTTCGATCAGACGCTCACTCCCGCCCAATCCCGCGCGATTTCGGAGATGACGGACATCAAAGTGATCGATCGCACGCAGTTGATTCTCGATATTTTTGCGCGACGGGCCCACAGTCGCGAAGGCAAAGTACAGGTCGAGCTCGCGCAGCTCCGCTATCTGCTGCCGAGGCTGTCCGGAAAAGGCACGGAGTTGTCGCGCCTGGGCGGCGGCATCGGATCGAGAGGCCCTGGCGAAACCAAGCTGGAAACGGATCGGCGCCGAATTCGAGATCGCATCACCCATCTGGAGCGCGAACTCCAGCACTTCGCCCGCCAGCAGGACCAGCGCCGTGCGCGCCGTACCAGGCACCGGATGCCCGTGCTTTCTGTGGTCGGCTACACCAATGCCGGGAAATCAACCCTGCTCAACGTGCTGACGAAAAGCCATGTCTCCACCCAGGACCGCGTGTTTGAAACCCTGGATACGACCAGCCGCAGACTCAGGG
>DASTFK010000371.1:0-2561 GCA_035719945.1 Nitrospira sp. | reverse complement strand
GAGGCGCACTTTGCCTTTCATCAGCGACAGATCGCTTGTGCCGCTGGCTGCCGCCTCCTCAACTGTCAGCACGACCCGATTGGGGATGTAGCGTTGTTGCACCGTCGTCAGCATCGCTTGCGTCACGGAATGCTCGCCCGGACCGAGAATGACGATTTCCTTCGGTCCCGTCAGCCACCAATCCAACGTACAGAGCAGTGCCGACGCACTGTACGGGTTCTGCACCATCACGGTCTGAAAGACCCTGAGGATCCGGCCGGCCCGCTCATAATACCGCTCCTCGCCCGTGAAAGAGAAGAGCCTTAACAGGACCGACGTCGCGACCGCATTGCCAGACGGAATCGCCCCGTCGGTCCCTGTCTTCATTCGCTGGATCAGTCGCTCGTGATCGTGACTGGTAAAAAAGCACCCGCCTTCGGCCTCGTCCCAAAAGTATGACAACAGACTTTCGGTCACCGCGAGGGCCTGCTCGAGGTACCAGCGATGTGCAGTGGCTTCGAACGCATCGAGCAACGCCGTCGCCAGCCATGCCGCATCATCGAGATATCCGTTGAGGCGCCCCTGCCCTCCCGCCACCGTGCGACAGACCCGCCCATGGGCAAACGCATAGTCCAAGAGAAATGTGAGCGCCTTTTCCGCCGCGGCCCGATAGGCTGGGACGCCGAAGGTCGCCGCCGCATCGAAGAGTGCGGAGATCATCATGGCGTTCCAACTGGTCAGAATATTTTCGTCACGCTGTGGTTTGGCGCGCTTGTCGCGAGCCGCCAGCAGCCTCATTCGGGCGGCTTTGAAGACTGATTCCTCCATATCCAGGCCTTCGGCCCGCTGCCCCCCACCGAGACGGTGCAGCACATTCTGTCCTCCAAAATTTCCCTCCGGCGTCGCACCATAGAGTCGGCAGAACTCGCCGCCAAGTTCGCGTCCCAACACCGCCTCGATTTCCTCCGGCGTCCACACAAAAAACGCGCCCTCGCGTCCTTCGCTATCGGCGTCCTGCGCAGCATAGAACGCTCCGTCCGGATGCGTCATTTCCCGCCGGACATACTCGATGGTCTCTTCCACCACCTCGCGAAAGCGTTCTTCCTTGGTGAGACGCCATCCGTCGAGATACAGGCGCACAAGCTGGGCATTGTCATAAAGCATTTTTTCGAAATGAGGGACCTTCCATTCGACGTCGACGGCATAGCGGTGAAATCCCCCTCCGACGTGATCATAGATACCGCCTGCCGCCATGGTCCGCAGCTGTTGCAATACCTTCTCGCAAAGAGAGGGATCGGCCTTCCTGACCGACTGCCGCAACATCACGTTCAATGGCGGGACCGTCGGGAATTTCTGATTTTCGCCGAATCCGCCATGCATCGGATCGAACCACCGCGCGAGTTCGGTGCCGGCCTGGTCAAGGAGCCGGTCCGTCAGCGGCTCTACGGAGCTCTTCGGCGTCGAGACTCTATGCAAGCCGGTTTTGACCCGTTCGATGTTCTTGCGCACCTCGTCTGGGTGGTTGCGATACGCTTCGATGACGCCTCGCAGGACATCGGGAAAGGCCGGCAGGGAATGGCGCGGCACGGGCGGGAAATAGGTTCCTCCATAGAATGGTTCCTGATTGGGCGTCAGGAACATCGTCAGCGGCCAGCCTCCGCCGCGTCCGGTAAACACCTGCGCGGATTTCTGATAGATGTCGTCGAGATCGGGACGCTCTTCCCGATCAACCTTCACATTGATGAAATGCTGGTTCATGAGCGCCGCGATTTCGGGGTTGTCAAACGACTCGTGCGCCATCACGTGACACCAATGGCAGGCGGAGTAACCGATGGACAGCAAGATGGGCTTGTCTTCCGATTGGGCGCGTGACAACGCTTCTGGGCCCCACGGATACCACTCCACGGGATTGTCCGCATGTTGCTTGAGATAAGGGCTGGTTTCAGTACTCAGACGGTTGGGAACGCGGTCGGTCGGTGAAAGATCCACAGATCATCCTTCAGTTCGGCGCTGGTCATCGTACCCTGCGGCCGGCAACCCTGCAACGAATCTCATAGTCCATGCTATAGTGCCCAACCGGATTGTATGAAACGCTGTTTGACGACCTGTTTCGCCTGCTGGTACTTCACCTGCCTGGTATCTCCTCTGTTCGCCGGCTCCTCTCTTGAATCAACCCTTTCCAGCGCAAGGGGGCTTTCGTCAGCGCTTGAACAGATCTCGGTCGATCGCATGCTGGCCGATATCCGAACCTTGAGCGGACCGGCGTACGGAGGCCGGCTCACCGGCAGCGCGCAAGACGAAGCCTCAGCGACGTTCATCGCCAACCGGTTCAGCGAACTGCGACTTCACCGGTCCCCAGCCCTTCCGCCGGAGAACCGGACGAATCCATTGCCACAGCGAGAATGGAAACAAACGGCGTCCGTGCCGACACGAAGGATCAGCGAGCCGTCGCTCGTGGAATTCGTCACGCCGCGACAGCGCCACACGCTCCAGAGCGGCTCTCAGTTTCTGCCAGTCCTCGATTCCCCTTCTGCCGACATCCAAGGCCCCGTGGTCTTCGTCGGCTATGGCATCGTCGATCC
>DASTFK010000370.1:0-4061 GCA_035719945.1 Nitrospira sp. | reverse complement strand
AGCTTAGCGGGTGTGCTTAGCGGGTGTGCTTAGCGGGTGTGATTGGTCTCTGAGGACTGTCCGGTCTTCCACTCGGTGATGTCTCGGAAAATCAGCACGACCCCTGGAGAGGAAGGAAAGCCTTGAGTGTCATACCACCGTTGGTCTGCGGGCGAATAGAGTTCGTCCTGGATCGGCCGCTGATCATCGAGCGCACGTCGTAGTTGTTGCTCGGCCACTGTGCCTTTCAGGTCAGGGAACAATTCCCACACTGACTTCCCAATCGTTCTCCCGGGGTCACGCCCTAAGCGACGGAAGATTTGCACTGCCGCCTGGTTCATTGTCACACACTTTCCTTGCCCATCGAGTCGCACCACTGCATCTGCAATGTCGTCGAGCGTGGCCATTAAATCAGAAGTTTTCATAAGAACCTGCGTGTGAGGGAGCGATTGTACGGGGAGAGCCCTCATTTGGCAAATGATTCCACTGGTGCCGGTTTTCGCTTCTTCTTTTGCTGCTCGTCCCTTCTCTTCGAGCCGGAGATTGACTCAGCGCGAAAACGACATATATCCTCGTGACCAAGGCGTGGTGTTGTTCTGTTCTGATGCCGCGATGAGGAAGGTGAATCTAGCGACATCCATAGTGGGGGTGTGTATTGCGTCGCTGCTCATGGCGGCCTGTGGTCACGTCGAGCAAGAAAGAAAGATTGAATTTATTTATCTGGCGCTTGGAACAAGCGACGTCATTGGAGTCGGCGCAACGCCGCTCACTGAGGGCTATGTCTACCTGATCAATCAGGACCTGCAGCAGCGCATTCCCGGCACGTTTCTCATCAACCTTGGCCTTCCAGGCGCGCGTATTGATGCACTGAACGAACAGGTTCGCCTCGCCAAGCACTTCAACGGTGAAGCCGATTTGGTGACTGTCTGGGTCGGCGCGAACGATCTTATCCATGGGGATGACCCTTCACGCTTTCAAACCGACCTCAGACTGTTCCTCCGGAGGCTGCAGAGTTCGGTGTCGACGACTGTGGTGATCGCGAATCTTCCCGACTTGACGCAACTTCCGGCCTTTCGCGCTGCCAATCCGGCCGTGACCCTGGCACGGGTCAAAGCCTTTAACTTGGCCATCGAAGTGGAAGCGCCCTATGTGAACGCTTCAATCGTGAACGTCTTTGGGGGATCGTCCCCTGATGATTTTGCCGTTGATGAAGATGGTTTTCATCCGACGAAGGCGGGACATCAGCACATCGCCAATTTGTTCCGAAAGGCCATACTCGAGCGGGTCGGGTTGCGATAGATGCTGGGCGGATATGACAGGGCGGAGACAGCTCTAACTCGGCATGCTGTTCTTACTTGTCGAGCCATCAGCACAGTGCTGGGCGACGAATCGCTGCAAGATCCGTTGTTGCGACTCATGCATCTTGATGAACTCCACGCCGAAGCGCTTCCCTTGCGTCCACCGGACAACTCCCAGTGTGACCGAGACCGGAAACCTGAGTCCCGGCAAAAACAGTTCGAGCTGCAGCGACTGTGCGTCTTCAACCGCGACCGAGCTTTCGATGAGACAGCCCGGCAACGTCAGGTCCAGGACCTGTCCCTTTCCGACACGAGCCCCCGATGTAAATGTGACGGGGAACCGGAGTCGGATGCGTGGTTTGTAGCGTGGTTTCATGTGAGCGTTAACGCCTCCGATAGCTGAGCGTTTCTGCTGAATCTGATGGCGCATTCGGCCTCCCTAGAGAGCAGAGTGACTATGCTGACCCTCCCTGAGCATGGCTCTCCCTCGGTAAAAGCTACCTCCTTAAGAATAGCATTGCTTTCCCAAAGTGCAGGGCAAGGGTATCCTCAAGGGGAGGGCGCTAGTAAAATTACCTGCTCAACTTGGCAGATTCGGCCTTTATTAGGTGTTTTCTCACGAATTCAGGAGGACGACATGGACGATAAGGCCATCACAGCAGTTTCCACTTCTCTCGCCCTGATGCAGATACAAGTCAATGCCCTCGTGCTTTTGCTTGAGCAACAATTAGGTGTGTCAGTCAAAGAGGACTTCCAGCGACTTATCAGCGAAGGTGTGCAAGCTGTCGGGATCGAGACCATGCAGGGGATCAGGAGCCGCATTTATGAGGGCATCGTCCAGCAAGACCAGGGGGAAGCCGGGAACGGCGTTCATTGAGCCTGCTCAGGTTTTGTCTCTTGCCCTCTAAGGCATTGAGATATGGCCTTCCGGAAGGCTCCGGCTAAGTGATTCGGCACACTCACCGATTCGTCTGGGCATCGACATCCTGCGATTTCCCGCTTCTTCATCCTCTTCGACAGTCGGGTGTTTACGAAGTCCCCATAAGGCCATTTGCTTCCTTGTGCGCAGCAGCCTGGCGAGGTATACGCACACAGCCCTGCGGTGGTTTCGTATAGGGGAAGTGCCTGAATGGAGCAGCGCAGCGACGTCCGGATTGGCGTCGAATATTCGGCCGCATTTTCCGGAGGCTCCTATCGTGCCAATGGAACCGTCTTGAACCTGTCGATGGTCGGATGCCGATGCCGTACCGGCCTTGTGGTCCAAATAGGTGACACGTTACGACTATTGATTCACGTGCCCCAATACGAGCACCCGCTGTACGTCGCCTTAGCGGAGGTACGATGGTTCCAGGGGCGGGAATTCGGGGTGGAGTTCATTCATATGGAATTGGAAGACCGTCATCGCTTAGCCCAGGTGATTCGAGGTGAGCCGATATCTTCGCTTGAGGATAGATAACTGGAGGCTTGCATTCGGCTGCGCATCATCCTATTCTTTGTTCGCCGTTGCCCTTTTATCCTCCGAGTTGACGTTCGTCTTTATTGCAGATCTTAGCGGATCCGGGCTTTCCCGACCGAATGAGGAATGGGAAGCGCCGCGCTTCAACCTATAATCGTTTAGTAATTGGAGGCAGGAATGAAGGTACCGTCGGCCAAAGGAAAAGACGAGAAGAAATCCCGAGTGATCATCTCAGTTCCGGATGGCTCATCGTCGGCGATCAACGAATCCGCACAACGAAAGAAACCCGCCTTCGAGGACTTACACGCTCATATCAGCATTCGGGCATACGAGCTGTATCTCCAGCGTGGTTGCCGTGAGGGCCATGCCCAGGAGGACTGGCTGGATGCCGAGCGAGAAATCCTCGATCGTGAGTTTCCAGCCTAGCCGAGGATATTGTTCGCACATTTCCCAGGTTGTCGTTTCTCAGAACAATGAATTCTTGGGTCTCATGGCCAGGGATGAACGACACCCTATCCGCCTACAAGGTTGTAGGCCATCCCTGATAGACAATGTGGCGGATACCTATTACAGTTCGCGGCTATCGTGTGGTGGAGGGCGATGCTCTGCGTCGCCAGGGTTTCGTGTGCGGTGCTTCGATAACCTCTTGTTCCGCTTGGAGATTTTTGTAAGGCGACGACCTTCTGTTCAGGAACATGCACTATGTCACATGCCGATGACAGGATCCTGTCGGAATTTGGAAAGTCTGCGACGGCTCTGGTGGAGAGGTTCGAGGGGGACGACTCTCAGTTCGGTCTCATCGAACAGGTCTTTATCGAAAATCACATTCACATCATTCAATCGGCCTACAGCAGTTGGAAACGACGGCATCTCAGCAAAGCCAGCGGCGAATGAACGCTGACCGATGGAGGCGGATCTTTTAGCACACCGCTTCTCCCATGGCCACTGCGCAGAAGATTCGGGTCCTCATTGTGGACGACCATGTCATGGTGCGCCAGGGACTGCGTGCAGTTCTGCAATCCTACCCCAACATCGATGTGGTGGGCGAAGCGGGAAATGGTGAAGAGGCGCTCTCGAGCGTGGCGAAACTTCAGCCCACCATCGTGGTGATGGACATCAGCATGCCGAGCCTCGACGGCATCGGCGCGACACGACTGATCAAAACGCAGTACCCACAGATCGCGGTGCTCGGGTTATCTGTCAACGCCCCGAGCTATCATGTCGATGCGATGTTGAAGGCGGGGGCATTTGACGTGATCACGAAAGAAAAGGCCGTGGACGAGTTGTACAGCGCCATCCAGAGAGCGACAGCTGCCATTCAGCCCATT
>DASTFK010000369.1:0-2995 GCA_035719945.1 Nitrospira sp. | reverse complement strand
TCGAAGTGCACGAGCAATTGGTCAAAGACGTGCCGTCCGAGCGCAAAACCGCCAAAGCCGAGGCCCTCTTACAGTTGGCCTGGTCGCGCATCAACAAGGTTGCTTGGAACCGCAACCTTGACGACAAAGACGTCCGTGCGGCCTATCAAGACGCCGACCAAGCCGGCACCTTTGCCGAAATTCCTCTCGACAAGTTCATCGCCGAGTATACGATGGCGTACAGCCTGCTGTTCACTCCGAACCGGGATAATGGCGCCATTCTCCAACGCCTCACGGAAGCCAAACGATGGTTCGGCGAGGTGCCGGGGAACAACCAGCAGATTTGGGACTTCTTCATCGGAGCTGACTCGTTGAAATCCGTCCTTGATGCCGATCCGATCTTCCAGCCCCTGCTGGCCTCCGGAGCACCGAACAAGGGATGACGAGCACCGCTCAGCCATGGTCCGGTTGAGCCGAAATCCGCGCGATCTCAGCTTTCCCGCCGTCGAGCATGCGACGCCCGACGGGCTACTTGCCGTCGGCGGCGATCTCCAGCCTGAACGGCTGCTCGAAGCGTACCGGCACGGCATCTTTCCCTGGTACAACGAAGGTCAGCCGATCCTCTGGTGGTCTCCCGATCCCCGCACCGTCCTCTTCCCAGAACATCTCCATATCTCGCGCAGCCTGAAGCGCAGCCTTCGGCCGGGCCATCTCACCGTGACGCTCGACAGATGTTTTGAGACGATCGTGCGGCATTGCGCCGGGCCGCGACCGCAGTATCCGGAAGGGGGAACGTGGATCACGCCGGCCATGATGGAGGCCTATACCGCACTCCATGAGGCAGGCTATGCCCACTCAGTCGAAACGTGGCAGAACGAGCAGTTGGTCGGCGGTCTGTACGGCGTGGCCATCGGCAGCGCCTTCTTCGCGGAATCGATGTTCACAAAGGTGGATGACGCATCGAAAGTCGCCCTGGTGTCCCTCGTGCGTCAGCTGCGCACATGGAATTTCCGCATCATTGACTGCCAACAATCCTCGCCCCACGTGCTGCGCTTGGGCGCCGAAGAGATCCCACGCCGAGCGTATATCGAGCACATTGCGACGGCAGTCGCCTTACCGGGCCGACTGGGCCGCTGGCAGATTGATTCCTTCTCCCCCTAACGAAGGGATATTGAGGCCATCGCGTGAGCATACCGGTCTCAACATTCCCTACCGTTTTCCCATTTTGGCGAGTTCTGAAAAATAATGCGCAAAGGCCTTCATGCCTCCCGAGGCCTGCCCCCAATCGAAGTACTCGTTCGGCGCGTGATAGCCGTGCTCCGGAAGACTGAGTCCGAGAAACAGAATCGGCACCTTCCAAGCCTTCTGCATCGTCACCACCGCTCCGATCGATCCTCCTTCGCGAATGAATGCCGGCTCCTTGCCGAACCCTGCCTTTGCGGCGCGCTTCACGCATTCGACGTACGGGCCATCGAAACTGCCTTTGAAGGGCTGGAGCATGCCTTCCGGCTCCACCATCACTTGTGGGTTGAGTTTGGACACGTACTTTTTGAGCAGGGCGAACGCTTTCTCCGGCGTCTGGTTGGGGACGAGCCGCATGCTGATTTTCAGTTCGCCGTGACCCGGGACCACCGTCTTGACGCCAGGGCCGTGATATCCGCCGGTCAGGCCATGAATCTCAAACGTCGGAGCCGCCCAAATCCGCCGCATGACTTCCGCCGGGTCATTCGTCCTCAATGAGTGGAACCCGTAGGCCGCTTTGAAGCGTTTGACCTGAAACCCCGACCTGAGGAAACTCTTGATCTCCTCTTTTGTCGGCTTCACGACATCCTTGTAGAAGCCCGGTATCTTCACCTCGCCGGTTTTGGCATCGACGCAGGCCTGGGCGACTTCCATGAGTTCGGCGAGAGGATTTCTTGCCGCACCACCCGTGACACCCGAATGGGCGTCTTTGCTGCCTGTTCGCAAGCTGAGCCTGGCACCGATCAACCCTCGCAATCCATACGGCATCGCCGGCTGGCCTTTGGCGATCCAGATGGTATCCGAGACGACCACCGAATCGGGACAGGGCACTTCGGCTCGTTTCTTGAGGCCCGCCCCAAAATGCGGGCTCCCGATTTCTTCTTCGAGCTCCCAGAGGAACCGGATGTTGATCGGCAAGCCCTGGTCGATCGCAAAGCGAGCTCCAAAAAGAGCCGAAAGGGCCGGGCCCTTGTCATCGGTGGCGCCCCGGCCCCGGTACGTGCCGTCTTCACATTTGAAGGCGAATGGCGCCTGCTGCCATTCGGGCTCCTGCGCCGGCTGAACATCAAGATGGTTGTAGATCGTCACCGAGGGGTATTGGGCACCGGCCGTCCAGCCACCGGACACGATCGGATAGCCGCCGGTCTCGATAATCCGGGATTCGGCACCCATGCCGGCCAACACCTGCGCCGCCATGTCGGCCATGCGCCGCATGTCGTTCGCCTTCGAGGGATCCATACTGATCGAGGGAACCTCGACCATTTGGCCCAACAGGTCTTCGAAGTGTGGGCGCCGCTCGACGACGTAGGTCTCCAGTTGGTCTTGTATGGCCATGAACATCCTCCTGACTTGAGCTGGCGGATTATAGCGAGAGACCTCGTACGGCGAAAGATCGTCGATGGATCGTCTGACGCAATAGAGAAATGCTAGAATCCTTCCCGATGTGCCGAAGAGTCATTCGCCTTCTCTCGTGGTCTGCGCATGTGATGAGTTTCGGGTTCGTTCTACTTTCGAGCGCTTCGGCAACCGATTCCCTCACAATTCGTGAGATCCTCGATGAACCGGCAAGCTACCATCTGAAACAGGTCCTGCTGTCTGGAACCGTGAGGAACGTCCAGCCGCTGGATCCATATAGATTGCCGGCCGGCACAACGTGCTATGGCGCCTATCTCTTCTATCTCGAAGACGAGACGGCCTCGATCAACGTGGCCGTGTTCGGCATCTGCGGCTTTCCGACGGTGAAGGATCCCGACGTCGAAGACGGTGCGAGGGT
>DASTFK010000368.1:0-5785 GCA_035719945.1 Nitrospira sp. | reverse complement strand
AAAACGCCACGATCGTCGACCGATGGTACGATGCGAAAAAAAACCTCCACTATGCCTTGGGAGGAATGCAGCGGGCTCATGCCGAAACCGCATTGATGGAGCGGTTGGCCGATCTGGATCACACCATTCACTCAGATGTCGCAGAGGCTCATGAGACGTCGGATAAGCTCGCGAAGGTTCGGGCACTCAGACGGGCCACCCGCAACCTGGTTCTGCGCGAAACCTATAATGCGGATCTCCGCGTTATCCGCGCCAGCGGGCAAGGGACCGCCGCGGCCTATCGCGTCCAGGATCTGAGCCGTGAATTGGATGAGTACCTCTCGTCGAATCTCGTGCTGGCGGTCAGCGTCACCGGCGACCATGTGGAACCGGCGCAGCGGGCCTTGACGGAAGGTTTGATCAAGGAGGGCCTCCGAGTCGCGACCATGTCGTCAGGAACCGAGCCGAGCGCCGCCGACCCGCATACCAATCCGGAATTGCTGATCCGAGGGATGGTTCGAGTCTGGCCGATCGATGTCCGCGATCCTCAGTTCACGTACGTGCGATGGTGCAGCGATTTCGAGGTGGTGAATCTGACTGAACAGCAGATCGTTGGGGCGATCTCCAAAGGGGGCAAGGAAGGCCACTTGTCCGAGCGGGAAGCGACCGCGAAAGTGATCAGAGTGATGCAGCAGGATTTGTCGACGGATGTCGCCAAGGCGATCGCCGCTCACGTCTATGGCGAATCGGAATTGCCGGCCGAGGCGATCCGTCCGGCGGGATGCCCGCGCGAAGGAGCGAAAGGGAAACCGGCGGCAGCAACTCATTAACCATTTCAAGGAGGGGAGAGCACTCGCATGAGCAGACTGAAACAGGGGGGGCGTGCGCCGCGGAGCCGCGGCAGGGGATTGACTGCAACGCAACAACGAGTCCCGAGTCGGCTCGCCAAGCGACGGCTGAACGAGCGGTTGAAGAACGATACGGCCGGCTTTAATACAGGCAATTTGGCGGACAAGCTGCGGCGGGAGGGCTATGAGGAGGTGCCGTTGGATGAGCTACAAGACAGGCTCTCGAAGATGCCGGGGCCGCTGGCCGCGGTGATCCTCAAAGGGAGGGCCTGATCCATGCCCTATTACTATTTCGACTCGACGGCGCTCGTGAAGCGCTACAGCATGGAGCGCGGCACCAGGATCGTGAACAAATTGATGGTGAAGCGCGGCAAGGTAGCTATTCTTCCGACCTGGACCGTCACCGAGCTATATTCCGCGTTTTCGAATCGAGCACAGCAAGGCGAACTGACCAGAGATGATTGCTACTCGGTCATTCACAAGTTCGAGCGGGAATCGGCGGAAGGACTGTTTCAATTCATCGTGCCGACGATGGAGACCTATCTTTCGACGAAAGAGCTGATAATGGAATATCCGGGACTGCGGACACAGCAGGTGCTGCATTTGGCCCTTGCCCTTGAGCTGAAGCCGCTTCGCCTCACCGTGGTGAGTGCTGATACGCAGCTGTTGACCGCGAGCAAAACGGCAGGCCTCCACATTATCAATCCTGAGGAGGATTAGCCGTCACGGACATTGATAGTCGACGATCATGGCCGCCACGACCGTGACCCAGTCGTCCGCGGTCTCGCGCCAGCGCTTCGCCCGCTCCATCAATGCCTTCGGCGGAGAGTCCCCAGTGGCCAGATCAGAGAGGGCATGTTGGACGCTGCCTTGAGCCAATGCCAGGCTGCCGCAGACCCCTGAGGATGCCGGCAGTTGCCCGCCCGCCCGCCTGAACAAGGCCATGGCCCGATATCCGTGTTCCTGGGAACGAAACAGCGATTCGGCGCCTTGGTAGAGGCGTGCCGACGTGCCGTCGTTTTGATTCACCAGGCTCAACCGTTTGGCCATCATCGCCGCACGGCCCATCGCCATGGCGGCGCCCTCAGGGTCGTCGCTCGCCATGGCGTCTTCCGCCTTCACCTGCAGCCGGTCGAGCTCCGCTTCGTCCCCGATGGTTTGCGTCCAGCCAGGCCCGGCTGGGGACCAGGTAATGGCCGAAATCGTGCATCCGATGAGACACACGATCGGCTTCAGCATGAGTGCTCGGCGAACGATCGGGCTCACGGGTGTCCTACTGCAGATACTCCCACGTGTCGATCTGCTTGATGCTCCAGTTGACGGCTTCCTTCAGTTTGACCAGTTTGGGATCGGCGTCGTTGTCGCGGACCTGATGCAGCGATTTCTGCAACGCGTAGAGAGGTTCGTACGCCTTTCGATCGGGCAATTTGCCAAGGGCCCAGGCGACCTCGGTTTTCAACGCGACGTCGTCCGTCTTCAATGTTTCAAGCAGGGGGTCGACGATCGTAAAATCGCCATGCAATGCTCCCAGGACACCCAACGCTTTGGCAGCCGACGGCCGCAACTCAGGTTTCCCGTTCTTCATCGTGTCGATAAGGACGGGAACCGTGTCTTTCTGCCCGATGTTGCCGAGTGCCAGCGCCGACGCCTTCGCCATTTCGATGTCGTCGCCTTTGAGTGCAGTAACCAGACGGGGGACGGCTTTGGGCTCGAAGAGGTAGCCGAATAATCCAATCAGTCGCACTTTCCTTGCCGGCGGCGTGGCGGGATCATCGTAGACTTTGAACAGGCGTTCTTCTTGCCCCCACTCGGCCGTGATCAGCGCGGGAAAGTCATAGTCCTCCAACCGTTCTTTCAACTTGCTCATCGCGTAGTCAGACGGATCTCCGGCATGGGCGGCTTCGGCTGCCTTCTGCGCGTCCACAAAATCGGTCCGGACCTCTTTCCGCCACGCCATCTTCTTGCCGTCCAAGACATAGGAAAGCTGGCAGGCTGGGCCCTTCCAGAGCCGTGATGGAGAATCGGGAAGGTCCGCATCGCTGCCCATTTTGGTCGTACCTTCCCAGATCTTGTGCTGCTCGCACTTGACGTTGAACGTCACATCGTGGGGTTGAGCTGGATCGGTCACGACCGTATAGCCGAATTCCTGCAGGCGTTTGGTGACAACCTCTCTAAAGGGACCGGCATCCGTCGATCCCTTGTCGGACAAGACGATGACTTCGATCAGCACCTTGTCGATCTTTTCAAGCTGCTGCTTTTCCTCCAGTGTAAGCGATTCCTGGCGGGCCCAACTGGGTGAGACGAGCAGTACGAGAAGCGCGAGACCCGAGAGCACCAACTGCTTCATGAGTGCCTCCCATCATCCAGCGATGATCAATATGATTTAATAGTGATAAATGCTCAGAATCGATGGGTATCACTCTACCGAAGAGCTATCGATATCGGCAAGTTCCACATTGAAGCGCTTTGGAGACCGACAGTATAATCGCCCGCATGCTGTCGGACTGCACGATAGGCTTTATCGGCGCGGGGAACATGGCTCAAGCGATGATCGCGGGTCTGCTGCATGCGGAGCGGCTACTCCCGGCCCAGCTCCTCGCGTCAGATATCGACGAGTCGCGGCTGAGGTGGCTTCATCAGACCTATAATATCCGAACGTTTGTCAGCAATCGGGCCGTGGCACAGGAGGCTGACATCCTGGTTCTTGCGGTGGAACCGCAGATCCTTGACGAGGTCCTGACCGAAATCGCCGGAGCAGTGGGTGCCGACACCTTGATCGTCTCGGTCGCAGCAGGCTATCCGATCGCTCGGATTGCCCGCGGTCTGCCCGGGGTCCACAGGATTGTTCGTTCGATGCCGAACACGCCTTCTCTGGTCAGAGAGGGTGTGACCGCCGTGGCCTATGAAGAACGGTTGCCCCCGCGCGATTTCGCTGCGGCTCGGACATTGTTCGAATCGATCGGGCAGATGGTCAAAGTGGAAGAGCGATGGATGGACGCGGTGACAGGGTTGAGTGGAAGCGGACCCGCCTATGTCTATGTTCTGATCGAGGCATTGGCGGACGGCGGCGTGAAAATGGGATTACCTCGTGAGACGGCGCAACTCTTGGCCGCGCAAACGGTTTCAGGGGCGGCACGCCTTGTTTTGAGTTCTCATGAGCACCCCGGCGTCCTCAAAGACCGCGTGGCCGCACCGGGCGGCACGTCGATCGCCGGTCTGCATGAGTTGGAGCGCGGCGGTTTGCGAGCCGCATTGCTGTCGGCAGTCGAGGCCGCCGCACAGCGATCACACGAGTTGGGAACAGGTCTCTAACAAGGAGAAGGCCATCGTGCAATATTGGGTGAAGATCGTCTTCGTCGATAATCAAGAACTGGTCGTGAAGGATGCTATCAGGCATACCATCAGCGACGACATGGAGGTTCTCGAGGTGGATTCGGCGAAAGAGGTGATCATCGTGCCCATGAAGCAGATCAAATACCTGGCCTGTGACGCGACCGTCTTTGCTTCGAAGGGAGCTCCACAAAAAAGTTAGCTGGCTCTCTTTTGAGAGCTGGACGTGTTCAGCCCGCCAAACCCATTCCTCCAGAGAAGCTATAGCTCAGCAGCCGCAGCATTGCGTCGTTCCAACCTGCGGCTCCTATGCCCCTGGTGCGCACGAGCCGAGGGAGAAGGACATCCGTATCAAAGGAGCCATCGGGCCTCTGTACGAGAATGGGATGATCGACAACCGCCAGCAGCGGAACATCAGCGATGCTCTCCCCGATCCCGACACTTTCGACCGGACGCGACTGAAATCTCAGCCGCTGTTCGCGCTGATAACAGCGTATCAGGATTTCAGCGGCCTCTCCCTTGTCATTGTCTCCGGTCAGATGAAAGAGCCCTCCAACCTTCGTCCACCGCAACCCTCGCGTGTCGATCTGCCGGCAGACTTCTTCCACCAGCGTCTGCGGCCCTTGGAGGAGGAACGGTTCGTCATACTCCCGGATCGTGGCTAACGTCGCATCGGCACGGGAGAGACCGGTGATCTGCATGACGTCATCGACAGACAGGTCGCCGAAACCATGGAGTGGCGTCTCGACGGCGTCTTCGATCTGTTTAAGCACATCGCGCAACATGTGATAGGGCATCCCCAGTTCGATCACGTCATACGAGTCTTTCGTACGCACACGTTCTAGGGGAAACGTGAACAACCCCTGCGGCACGAAGACGGCGGCGCCGTTCTCTGCAATGAAAGGGTCCTGATGCTGCACCCGTCGTCGAAGTGGCTCAAGCTCGGCTCTGGTCTTGCTCGACACCAGAATCAGCGGAATGCCGTAGGTGCGTAATGCCTGCAGCGCCGACGCTGCGGCTTCCCATGCGGCGGTGCCTGTATCCAACAGGGTACCGTCCAGGTCGACAAACACGACGTAATGCGGAGGCATCGAAGGCTCCGCAAGCCACTTCGTCACTGTGTATGCTGTGACCGCTTTCTGCATCATCACCCTAGGAATGCACATGGCGTGCCACTAAGTACTTTCTCGAAACTGTATGTCCTGCCCTTAATAGGCGGCTGGCTCGAGGCAGGAAAGTGATGGGAAAAGCCTTCACACCTACATGGGCGAATTGGGATAAAGGCAGGGGTTATGGGCGGTCGGTGGAAAGGCGTTTGGCCAGGCGATGAGCCAGACGGATCATGCCCGGCGAGCGGTCAGCCGGATCCAGTAGCACATTCAGGACGTAGATCTGACCGGAATCGGCCAAGGCTTTCGCCAGCGTCTGTTCAAATTGCTGCTGCGTTCGGATCACGATGCCGATGCCGCCGCCGATCAAATCGCAAATCCGTTCGTAGTGCCAGTCGTGAAGGTCGTTGAAGGGGCCTTCGAGAATTTCACGTTCGGTCGAGTATCCGCGATTGTTCAGCACAATTACGATCGGTGTCTGCTTATAGCGCACCGCTGTCGAGAGTTCCGTTCCCGTCA
>DASTFK010000367.1:0-6677 GCA_035719945.1 Nitrospira sp. | reverse complement strand
CTCGACCGTCGCGGGCTCGGTCAATGCTGGCGCCGCCGAACAACAGCTCTGCAAGCACTGACCGTCCATGAGCCGGGGGCGCGCGTCGCCCCCGGTGGTGGGAGTGAATCGCTTACTTCGTGACCAGTACTTCGACCCGTCGGTTGTGGCCCGCCCGGCTTCGGTGACAATGGGGTCCATCGGTCATTTTCACACTGCTGACGTGCAATGCGCACACTTCGTCGCCTTGATCGGAATGGTGGATAGGCATAAAGGACAGTCTTTGGTGGTCGGAGCCGAAGGGGCGGCCGGTGTCTTGAGCCGGTTCACTTGCTTCACGAGCATGAAGATCACGAACGCGATGATGATGAAATCGAACACGGTCTGCAGAAACACACCGTAGTTGACGGTGGGAGCTCCGGCCGCCTTGGCCGCTGCGAGCGAGGGCTGAGGAGTCCCCGAGAGATTGAGAAACAGGCTTGAAAAATCGACTTTGCCCAAGACCAGGCCGAGAGGCGGCATCAGGACGTCACTGACAAGCGATGTGATGATCTTGCCAAAGGCCCCTCCGATGATCACCCCGATGGCCATGTCGAGGACGTTGCCCTTCATGGCGAACTCTTTGAACTCTTTCAACATACGGTCCTCCTTTCGCAAATCACTCGGCTAGCGTTTCCTCGTGGTATCGAGGGCGTACCCGAGCGTGATGAGATAGAGATTGTCGGTGTCCCCGGTGCCGGGCGCCGGACGGCTGTTGTAGCGGGTCGTGATCTGGAAGCTGCTGACGAACCCTTTCCAGAGTTTAAACCGGACTCCGTTGTCCATCGTCATAAACACATCGGAAATATTTTGGAGAGAGGGAAACAACTCACTGAAGTGATAAATGGTAATGCCGTCGTCGAAAAACGGCCAATTCCACTTGACCGAGATACGAGCCCGGGCACTCGACGTATCACCAGTGGTGTTGAAATCTTCATTGAAATACGCCAACCCGGCTTCCGTGTAGAGGGTCATCTCCTTGGCAATGCCCGAGTAGTCGTCGCGGTCGACCCACTGATAGCCGGGGCCGCTGGCAAGCGCCGTTCTCAATTTGAGGTCTTGGAATACATCGTTTTCAAAGTAGGCTGACGTGAACCAGAAGAATCGCTTCGTGATGAAGAAGTCCAGCTTGATGGTGGCTTTAGCGTTCCTGGTGAGCAGCGAGCCCGAATCATCGCCGTACACATAGCGACCGTTCATGGTGAGCCGCAGCAGATCGCCCCGGGCGACTAGTTCGCCGATCAGACTGGCATTGCGCAGATGGCTGTTGCCCGTCGTTTGTGAATAACCGCCGGTGAGGTTTCCGACGTAGATCACCGACGGCTGAATCAGGGGATTGACGGACTTGACGTCGCTCATCGGCACTTCCATCGTGCCCTTGAGGGGCTCGGCGTGAATGACCAGCACTCCATCCGGTCCGGCTGTTGCGGTCCCGTTCAGCACGGTGCCCTCTCTCAAGTGAAAAGGAATCGGATGGGTGACCGCGAGCTTCGCCACATTGTCCCATTTGAGTTTGATCAGGTTGTCCGGATTGGCAGGGTTCTTCAGGAAGAGGATCCCGCCCTCCATTTCGAGCACTTCCCCATAGATGACGCTTCCATCCTTCAACGTCACCGTGTCGATCGGCGCGGCAGCGGCAGGCGCTTCCTCTGCTGCGTGGGCGGTAAGTCCCGTCATGAACATGAAGACCATCAGCAGAATCCAACAACGCGTCCGCATCAACCTCCCTCCATCCAGGACCAGGACACGATATCCGGGTTCGAGTTCGGCAGGATTCCAAAAATAGCTTAGTTGTATAACCGAATACCCGCGGCTTGGCAATCAGGAAAGTCTGTCACGCGAGATGTCGAGGTTGAAGCGTGCAGTGTGGGGCGACCGGTCTCGTGGCGCGGCGCATGATGAGGTGAAAAGTGTTCTAGCGACCGAGTATTCCCTTCAGCAGATTTTCGCCCTCCTTCTTGAGATCGGAGGGTGTGGTCGTGCCTTGGAGCAGCCCTTCGACCGCCCTCTTCGCGTTTTCCTGCACCTGTTCTTGGAGCTTTCCGGTGAACGCTTTGCTATCGAGTGCATAGGAAGGATTCTGCACTGTCCCGGTGATGAGAAGCGGCACTCGAAGCCGTCCATCTTTCATTGCTACCCTCGCCACCGACGATAACCCGGCAATTTTCTGGCTCATTGCCTGGGTGTGATTCAGATTCACAGCGAGATTCAAGCGTTGATCGAACCCCACCGTGCCGTTACCCGTCGCTTGAAAATCATGGCTGTCCGCCAGGAGTCTCCGGATGTTGACGATGCCCTGCTTGATCATGAAATCGGTTTCGAGCGTCGAAAAGGCCGTAGCTTTCGCCTGATCGAGCGAGACGCCTGCGACTTTCAACAGGGCGACGACTTCTTCCGTGAGGTTCACTCCTTCGAGTTTGCCCTCTTTGACTTCGACATGCCCCGGTCCCTCTAGCGACTTTGTCAGATCGGGCATCGAAAAGCCGCGACCGGCGAAGGTCATGTCCGCTGCCGCGGTTCCGCTCATCGAAAGCTTGCTGTCCGGACTCAACGCTTCCAGCACAGGCTTGAGTTGCAGGCCTCGGATCAACACCTGTCCGTTGAATGGCGGTGAAGCCGATCCCAGCGACATGCCTCCCTGGGCTTTGGCGTCCCCATTGAAGAGTTGAAATGAAAGGTTGGAGAGCCGAGCGTCCTGTCCTTTGAGATCGGCGTTAACTTCAAGATTCTTCAGTTCAACCGGCTTCTTCAAGCCTGTGTCGACAGGGAGGTCAGCCGTATTGATCGACGACGATGTCATCATCACCTTGGCGTGCCCCGCCAGCAGCGTGCCTTTGACATCCAGCGCCGAGCCGCCCGTGTGGATCTTGAGGCCGAGATCTGAGACATCCGCCAGTTCCATGCCAGTGACTCCCTGCTTCAGCGGATAGGGCGCGTGAGCGACGACATGCAGGTCCCTGATCTCCACTGGCTTAGTCAACGGCAGGGCGACCGGCAGATCGGCGGAACTGATCGATGGAGCGGAAAGGGTCGCGTCCAATTTCCCCCCAAGCAATGCGCCGCTCACGCGAATCGCCGTTTTGCCGATTCCCACCATGAAATCATATCCCTGGATCTCGAGCGTTTGTGTCAACGGTCCGAAGCGCCCATCGAGCATGACAGGAACTCCATGCGGTTGGACTGTCGCATTGAGGTGTATGGTGGGCGTCTCGCCGAGATGGACCGAGGTCAGGTGAAGGGCGAGATCTTGGATCTGATATTCCTGCTTGGCCGCGGCGGAGAGGTCACGGTACGTCAGCGTCCCCCTATCGATCGTCACGCGATCGACGGCGAGAAGGGCGAGGGCTTGCAGCGGATCGCCCTGTGGCGGCTGAGGCTTCTCTGGCGCGGCAGGAGATGCCGTCCGTGGTCCCAGCGTGGAAAAGTTTGTGATGCCATCTTTGTTCTTGATCACAGTAATCAACGGATCGTGCAACGTAATCTCTTCGATCTCAACCTGTTTGCTGAGCAGCGGCAGGAGCTTCACGCCGACGTCGAGCGAACTCAGGGAAGCAAAGGGGCTTGCGCTGAAGGACGGATCGTCCATGATCGTGAATCCGACGACACGGGCACCGATGCGCGGCCAGATTGTCAGCCTGATGCTCTGCAGTTCGATTTTCCGGTTCAGCGCGTCTTCAATGAGCGGTTTGTATTGATCTTGATAAGAGGCGAGGTCGACGAGAAACGGAAGCGAAAGGAGACCGGCGATGACGAAGACAAGAACGATGAACAGACCGATCAGAATGTTTTTCATGGCCGCCTCCTCGCGCAGTATAAGAAAGCGCATCAGTCCGGTCAAACGCGCCTTGCCGCTCATGGAAGCGCATGCTAGAATTCGCCTTTCAATGTTCGCGGAGAGGTGCGAGAGTGGACGAATCGACATGCTTGGAAAGCATGCGTCTCGGCAACGGGACCGTGGGTTCGAATCCCACCCTCTCCGCCAAACCGAGCTTGCTCGACCTAGAGCCTCAATAGATTGTGGCGACGGTATAGACACATTAACTATTCGGTTCTGATAGGGTGGGATTCGAACAGGGGTTTTGAAGGGGATATGTCCCCTTCACGGGGAGCGTACGAGGGGGCTGGCCCCTTCAGTAGAAGCGCGAGCAGTCGGGCGAGCGCGACTTCGAATGCCCACCCTCTCCGCCAAACCGAGTCCGCTCACCTTGGAGTTCACTGTTATTAATGAACGTCGACAGGGAAACACCTGACTGTCTCTCCGTCTCGGAATGTCTGTTAGGATAAGGGGCTGGGCCCTGTGCAACAGAACCCTGTGAACCCCGCCAGGTCCGGAAGGAAGCAACGGTAAGCAGACAGTTTTGGGTGCCGCAGGATCACCTAGCCCCGCTTCTCACAATGCTCAAACAAGCTCCCAACATCGTTCTCGGTCCATCGCCCTAGGAACCGATAAAGAATATGGATTACCAAGTCTCCGCCAGAAAATACCGGCCGGGCACATTCGACGATGTCATCGGCCAGCCCCACGTCGTCCAAACGCTGGTCAACGCGATTACGACCAAGCGCATCGCCCAAGCGTATCTGTTTTCGGGGACGCGGGGCGTCGGAAAAACGACGGTGGCGCGCATCCTCGCCAAGGCGCTGAATTGCGAGCAGGGTCCGACCGGCATGCCCTGCGGGATCTGCATCAATTGCACGGAGATCGCACAAGGTCATTCCGTGGATGTGATTGAAATCGACGGCGCATCGAATACGAGTGTGGATGACGTCCGCGAGATCCGAGAAAACGTCAAGTTCACCCCTTTTAAGGGGGCCTACCGCGTCTACATCATCGACGAAGTCCATATGCTGTCGAATTCCGCCTTTAATGCGTTGCTCAAAACGCTTGAAGAGCCGCCCTCCCATGTCGTGTTCATCTTCGCGACGACCGAGATCCACAAGATTCCCGCGACGATCCTTTCCCGCTGCCAGCATTATAATTTCCGCCGGATTGCCAAAACGGAGATCATCGCCCGTCTGCGCCACGTGGCCGAGCAGGATGGCATCGAGCTCGAAGAACGGAGCCTCGCATCATTGGCCCGGGCCAGCGAAGGCAGTATGCGGGACGGTCTGAGCTTGCTCGACCAGGCAGTAGCCTTTGGCGGCAAGTCAATCGTCCATGCCGACCTCGAAACTCTGCTGGGCGCGGTGCCACAGGAGCTGCTGCGATCACTGATCCAGGCCATTATCTCGCAGGACAGCGCAGCGGCTCTTCGCACCCTGTCTCAGCTGATCGAAGGAGGGCACGACTTAAGGGCCTACTGTGCCGACGTGGTCGAGTACCTGCGCAACCTGCTGGTGGTCTCGGTCACTCCCTCACAAGAATGGTCTGTCCTCATCGAAGCCTCCGCCGACGACTTGGCGCAACTTGCGGCCGACAAGGTTTCGCTCACGCCAGAGTATATCCAACAGCTGTTCGCGCTCTTCACCCAGGCCGAAGACGCGCTGAGATTCAGCGCGCATCCCCGATTTGTCCTGGAAACGGCAGCGGTCAAGGCCACGCGGCTGCTCAGGAAGGAGGCGGTCGTTCCTGAACAGCCGGCCCGCGCGGCTTCTTCAGGTCCGACGCAGCCGGCTGCTGTCCGATCTGAAAAGCCGCCGACGCCGCGTCCGGGGGGCGCCCCGATACCGTCCCGTTCGACCGCGCCTCCTGCGGCCGCGCCAGCGCCTAGGCCTGCGCCCGGCGGAGTTGCCGCCAACACGATCCAACCGCCGTCTCCGGTATCGGCGACGCGTCCCGCGGGAGCGTCGACGACTGTGACCCGTCCGCCGCAGGCCGTGACCTTGGATTGGGAGCGGTTGCAAGAAGAGGTCGGCCACAGCTTTCCCAACATCGCTCCGTTTCTCGAAATGGGACGGTTGGTCGCTATCGAGGGCAACACCGTGACGATCGGCTTTGGCAAGCAGGCGACCGTCGCACGGGCCATGCTCGAGAAGGCCGACAATATTCAGGCGCTGACTTCCTTGTGTGAACGGATGGGCGGGCAGCCGGTCAGGGTCCGCGTCGTTGAGTTGACGGACACGGATCCGCCTGGTCCCACGATGGCGCAGATCAGGGCGGCAAAAGAACAGGAACAGAAGCTCGTGCTCTTGGAGCGGGCAAAGGCGCATCCGGTCGTCAAGCAGGCTCTGGAAATCTTCGGAGCGGAACTCGCCGATGTCAGAACGATCCCGAATGGACAAGAGGTGCAGGAATGAAAAATCCATTGGGCAACATGGCCAACCTCATGAAGCAGGCGCAGGCCATGCAAGCGCAGATGGCCAAACTCCAGGAAGAAGCGGCTACCAAAACCGTGACTGGAACGGCGGGCGGCGGCATGGTCAGCGTTACGGCCAACGGCGGCATGGAGATCGTGAGCGTCGTGATCAATCCGGAGGCCGCCAAGAGCGGAGACGTCGACATGTTGCAGGACCTCGTGCTGGCAGCGTCGAACGACGCGTTGAAGAAGGCGCGACAGATGATGGCCGACCAAATGAAATCGGTGACCGGCGGCATGAACATTCCCGGCCTCTTTTGACAACGTCGCGATGGCTGTTGATCAACAAGGTTTGCTGGCGCGCTTGGTGAGAGAACTCGTCCGGCTGCCGGGGATCGGGCAAAAGACCGCACAGCGCTTGGCCTT